>DRLZ01000407.1 GCA_011322755.1 Crenotrichaceae bacterium | reverse complement strand
TCGGCAGTAATCGTCGCCGTCACCAGCAAGGTCTCACTGTCGCCGCTGGCCAGAGTCGGAATCGTACACGGGAAACTGGCCGGTGCACAACTGCCGCCGGAAACCGAGACAAAGGTCAGATTGGATAAGGTCTCAGCGACCACAATCCCGGTTGCAGTATCAGGGCCGGCATTGGCAATAGTCAGATCATAGGTCACCGTATCACCAGCATTGAACGGCCCGACCGAAGTCAGGTTCTTGACCACAGAAACATCGACCACAGCGGTTGCCCCGCCGTTACCATCATTATCCACATTGTTAGCTGGATTCGCATCATTCTCGAGCGGCGTTGCAGAGGCCGCATTATCGAACGGGCCATCGGCAGTAATCGTCGCCGTCACCAGCAAGGTCTCACTGTCGCCGCTGGCCAGAGTCGGAATCGTACACGGGAAACTGGCCGGTACACAACTGCCGCCGGAGACCGAGACAAAGGTCAGATTGGATAAGGTCTCAGCGACCACAATCCCGGTTGCGGTATCCGGCCCGGCATTAGCAATGGTCAGATCATAGGTCACCGTATCGCCGGCATTGAACGGCCCGACCGAAGTCAGGTTCTTGACCACAGAAACATCGACAGGGGTTGAACTGATGGTGAATTGAGTAAAGGCATTTGTCAGCGTCGTGCTACTTGTTGTGGGGCCGCCGTAGTCATTTATTCCGGCGTTATCAAACAACGCTACATCTTCAGCATAGGATGTAATGCGAAAACCTGTCACTTCGACGCCTGCACCGACAATGGTGTTTGCACAAACTGTTGCGCTGTCATTAGGGCCGCTGGTGCCGCTTATTGGATTAGCGGGGTCAGTTAAATCAATTGTATCTGGATCTGCAGCAACAAAGACGCTGCCGGTTGTTGTGATAGCATTTGTTCCATTACCTGGTGGATTAATCAGAGGGTTTCCTGACATATCAACATGATAGCCAATATAGGCATGTGTTCCAAACAGCATGCCATTGGTATCGAAAAATTCGATAACAGTTGTTTCCCAGATCTGGCCTCTTGTATTACCACTAGTGTATGAAACGCAGGTATCATTTGAATTGGAATGTAAGTGAGATGCGAATTGAACTTCCACAACTGTTGCTATTACATCTCCTGTATATGTATCAGGATTTTGATCAAATGTTTTTTTGGAACGCAGGACAACATTAGCGCCAGCTGTTTCATAGCGAACTCGTAATTCGCCGTTTGTACGGTTGTTTTCAGGTGAACCGCTTGCAGGATAGCGATTGCCACTGTCGGTCACATTTTGAACTGAAATATTTAAGATGAAATCATCATTATCACCTGGTGGAGGAGCCATAGCCCATATCATCGCGAAGTTAGTATCGTCCAGAACATTAGCGCCAAGGCTAACGCTCGGGTTTCCTGCGTTCACCAGAATATTATTGGTTGGTCCCATTGCTTGATTAAACCCGAATTCGCTTAAATCCAGTGTTACTTGCGCGCTTCCGGGGAAACTAAGTAGGGCAAGGCAGAGTATGGATAGTTGAATTAGCTTTATAGGCAGATATGGAAAGTTAATCTGAATGGTAATTGAGTATCGTATTGAATGCATTACTTTCTTACCACTTCAAGTTATAGTCATTCCAGGGTTCAATAAAACTATCTATTATCTTTCATGGTGTTATTCCATTGATTAACTCAAGTTTACAGTAGTATTATGTTGCTTTATCTGTAGTGTGTTTATCTAGAGTAGATCGGTGTAGGATATTGATGGTTTTTACTAATCCTGTCAACTCAAGTACGATATAAACGATAAGAAGATCTCGTATCAGTCTGTCCGAGCGTCTTTTAACAAACTGTTGACGTCTTTCAGTTAGCACTTTAAGCAGAGTGTTCATTTTAGGTCATATTAGGCAATCGTCCTGTTAACCTGTGAGAAAACTGACGTTTTAACACAGCAAAAGAGTACATCCGTTTGATTTTAATGGATGTACATATCTAATCCTTTTTCCAGAGACGCCTGGGTTTGACACCACAGTCCTGCTGCAAGCCATGCCATCTGGGACTGCAAATATCACCTTGTTCGGGTAACGAAATATCGGTATGAGGTATTGGTAGGAGATGTAGGTTTAAAATACCGAGAGTTATTGTGTGAGATAGCATGTAGTCAGTAGATGGCTAAACTATGCGGGGGTCGATCAATCGCTAACATGTGCACAAGATGATGGGGATGCCATCGAATCTATCAGTATCAAAAGCGGTACACGTTCTAAAAGGGAAGAGTTCATATAAGTTGCAGTCGGAGTTTCTGCAATTGAAGAAGTGGTACTGGGATCAGCACTTGGAGCCAGGGGCTCTTGGGTGAGATCGAGCGGAAATGTAACAGAAAATACACTTAGAAGACTGTCCTAATTTTGGGAGCCACTTCTATCAAAAGCTGTTGTATCAATTACCCTGAATTAGGTCACTATTCAACGTTGAAATAAATGATAAGCAACCTCTCCGGCTACTTTAGAGCGTAGTTGTTGCCAATTATCTGGCAACTCTTCCAGCAGTGTACGTTTGTCTGTCTCGATATAGATTTTCGCATTATCAGCCAGCCAGCCGTTATTTTCCAGCGCATGACAGCATGGGTTGAGTAGTTTTGCATCGAAAGGTGGGTCTAGAAACACCAGGTTGTATTCTGCGACATTGTCTCTCAAAAAATTCAAAGCATTCTGACGCACGATTGAAACCTGATGTGCTTTTAGGCGTTCGACGGTCTGCTGTAATTGCTGACACAGCTGTGGATTCGCTTCGACCAGAGTAACTGACTTCGCTCCACGTGATGCGGCTTCCAGCCCCAGCGCACCACTGCCAGCAAACAGGTCAAGGCAATGCGAGGCTCTGATATCGTATTGTAGCCAGTTAAATAATGTTTCACGGATCCTGGCTGAAGTTGGGCGTAATCCACTGACATTGGCCACACGAAGTTTTGTGCCACGCCACTGACCAGCAATAATGGAAACAGAATTGTTATAGTCAGGCAATCTGATCTCGCGAATAAAAAGTTGATTTAAAACAGCTCATGTTGGCTGGTATAAAGTAACGAAGTCCAACAGTTGATTGCTTTGCTGCGTTGGACTTTGCTTGCTCAGTACCAACCTGATTCTATGGGGGCTTATCAGAAATTCAGAGATCAATTAGCTGCTCATTGCTGTTGGTTTAAGCAGAATGTCACAAATTCCATAGAGATAACGGTCAATTCAGATGAACGTGCTGCGATGTGGCTTGGGTCAGCTACAATGCTTTATTATCCACTTTTAAACCCATATTTGTTTGAATAGAGATATGACGCAATTGATGAAGCAATCAATGTTTCTAAGAGTGCTAGAGGTAAAACTATTAGAAGAAATGACCAGCTCGATAAATTCATATTTGCCAAGCCTGCCCAAAATAGCAGGAAGAAAAAACACCAAGAAATTATGCTGCTAATAATGATGGATTTCTGATTATTGCCAAAAACTTGAGCACACAACCAAAACAAGAAAACATATAATGCAGTTAATAGTGTGTCTCAAATTCCCCAAATGGAAAATATGCCCGGATTCATAGCAGCCACATTTGGAAGGGGTGATAGATACTCATGTATTTCAGGCCGAACAATAATGAAATACCTAAAGACTTCGGATACATTTACCCAGATACTTGTAATAAGCACAATAATAACAAAGTCTTTTACTATAAATCCTTTTTTCATTAGGGTATTGTGCTATTGCGATATTTGGCGCATAACATTGAAAAAGTACTCGTGGTCTATTGCGCTCTATTCTCCCCACCAACCAAAACGGTTGTAAATTTGGCAGGATCGAGTCGGTGTTGAAATGCATCTTTAATCATTTGGGTCGTGACGGCTTCTATTTTACTGTTAAAAACATCAAGATAATCAAGATCTAACCCATAAAAAGCAATCATGGCAATATAGCGAGCAAGTTTTGAATTACTGTCGATACGCAAGACAAAGCCACCGGTGATATTCTTTATTGAAGATTCCAGTTCTTTTTCAGTCGGACCGTTTTCCCGGAATTCATCAAGCGTTGTATTGAGCACTGTTAATGCAGCACTGGTTTGATCGTTTCTGGTTTGGAATCCCATTGTGAAAGGACCTTTTCGCATGCTGGGATTGAAATAGCTGTATGCACTGTAAGCCAGTCCCCGTTTTTCTCTGACTTCCTGGCTAATTCTGGAAACCAGTCCACTGCCGCCAAGAATATGATTACCAACATACAAGGTAAAATAATCAGGATCATGCCGGGTGAGAACTGGCATTCCGACAAACACATGGGTTTGTTGTGATGGAAACAGTTTGCGAATGGTTTCAGCATTTTCAGGTTCGGCAACTTCCGGAATCGGCGCCGGTTTTTCGCCTTTTTTTAATCCACTCATCAGTTTGTTGGCAATCGATTCTGATTGCTCACGAGAGACATCGCCTACGATCACCACCAATGCGTTACTGATAACATAGTATTGTTTGTGGAAGCGCGACAAATCCCTGCGTTTAATGGCGGTGATACTTTTTATCGTTCCGTTTGTTGGGTGTGCATAAGGGTGGTTGCGGTACATACCGGCATAATAGAGTTTTTGGGCGACAGATCCGGGTTGCTCAAGCTCGTGTTTAAGTCCGGCCAGAGTACGTTTTTTTTCACGTTTGAAATCTGTACGAGTGAAATTCGGTTTGGAAAGAATGATGCTTGCTGTTTCAACCACGCTATCAAGTATGTCGGGTTCAGTCAGACTGCGAAAAGAGAGCGTCGCCATATCATCTGATACACTTGTGCCCAGAATAGCGCCAACACCTTCCAGCCGTTGTGAAATCTGGTCGGCACTCCATTTGCCGGCGCCACGATCCAGTAAACCGCTGGTCATGGCTGCCAGTCCGTATTTGTTTCCATCACGCGCACTGCCAGCATCAAAAACAACTTGTACATCGACCATGGGAAGTCCAGGTGCTTCAGCGTAGTATATTGGTACACCTTGACTGGATATCCAGTGCTGAATCCTGACTGTCGCCATGGACGGAAGTGAGAAACACAAAAACCCGATGGCAGCAAACAATCTTGAATAGTGTTTTTTTAGCTGAAAATTTTTCATTACTTGCGTTCCTGTGATTTGTCACTCTCGGCTTCGGGCAGAAGCATATAAGCAATACTCAGTGTTTTGTTGACCAGATATTTTTTGGCAACGTCTTGTATCTGCTGGGCTGTAACAGCTTTGATGCGCTCAACGTATTGTTCACCAACACGCCAGCCCAGGCCGACTGTCTCAAGTGTTCCCAGTTGCATCGCTTGATAGAAGACTGAGTCACGTTGATAGACTTCATTGGCTATTACCTGCGCTTTGACGCGAGACAGTTCTTTTGTGGTGACAGTTGTATTTTTCAACAACTCGATTTGTTTGCGAAGCGCTGTTTCGACTTCTTCCAGCTGATGACCGACAGAAGGGGTTGCATCGAGAACAAACAAGGACGGCAGTCGTGTCGACATGTTATATCCGGCGCCAGCAGAAACTACAATTTGCTGACCACGAACCAGTCTTGAAGATAATCTTGCGCTGTCTCCACCATCCAGAATACCTGCCAGCACTTCAAGTGCATAGGCTTCCCATTTCTGGTCTTCTGCCAGTGAATTCAAGACAGGAACTTTGTAACCCATTAGCAGGTAAGGTAGTTTGGCCGGCAACGTTACCTGAATGCGTTTGGTTCCGAATTGCTCTATTTCCCCACTGGTTTTTAGCGTCGGTGTTTGTTTTGCTTTTAACGTGCCGAAATATTTTTTTGCCAGCTTGAAAACCTCGTCGGGATTGACATCTCCAACCACAACCAGTGTTGCATTATTCGGGTAATACCATTTGTTATACCAGCCTCGGTGATCCTCGATCGATAATTCCCTGATGTCATCAGGCCATCCGATAATTGGATAACGGTAGTTCGAGCTTGCATAAGCTGTCGCCATAAACAGCTCATAGACTTTTGAGCGTGGTTTGTCATCGGTACGCATTCTG
>DRLZ01000406.1 GCA_011322755.1 Crenotrichaceae bacterium | reverse complement strand
CGTATGCCGGAGATTTAAAAAAACCGCAAACAATGGATGAAATGTGGGAAATCATCAAAGCGCAACAAGAGCAAATCAATACCTTAAAAAAGAAGATGGAACCTGCAATTCAGCCCGACAACAACAATGAAGTCACTGTGTTGAAACACCAGACTTCGGTACTTGCGGAGGAGGTCGAAAAACTCCGTACCAAGCTGTTTATTCCGGACGAAACCAAGTATAAAAGTACATATGGGTTAGGCCCAGCTGCGTCCAAGGTTTATCAAACCAGCCAGGGGCTATCAATTGGCGGGTATGGGGAAGCCAATTACCAGGGATTGATTAAAGACAAGCGCAGTGGTAATAACAATGCTGATTTTGAACGTCTGGTTCTGTATTTCGGCTACAAGTTTACGGATTCAATCCTGTTTAACAGTGAGATCGAATTTGAGCATTCGACAACTGAAGAGAATGGTGCGGTATCTGTCGAATTTGCCTCGCTTGATTATCTGTACAACCCGATGGTCAATTTACGAGCCGGACTGGTATTAATGCCCATGGGCTTTGTCAACCGGATTCATGAACCGCCTTTTTTCTTCGGAAACAATCGACCTGAAGTAGAACGCACCATTATCCCCAGTACCTGGAGTGAAATCGGTGTTGGTTTATTTGGCGAATTATATCCAGGCCTAACCTATACTAGCTACGTGGTAAACGGTCTCGATGCCAGTGGTTTCAGTTCACAAGGCATTCGCGGCGGACGTCAGAAAGGCAGCGAGGCTCGCGCAGAAGATCTGGCATGGGTTGGCAGGGTTGACTACGCACCAGAAGCTATTCCTGGCTTGTCATTTGGCGGATCGGCCTATCTGGGTAATTCAGGTCAGGCACGCAGTTTTGATGGCCAGAAAGTGGATGTCTTCACCCAGCTATATGAAGGTCACATGCAGTGGAAATATAAGGGGCTTGAGTTTCGCACGCTGGGTTCATGGGGACACATCAGCAATGCTGCCAAACTCAGCGCAGCCAAAGGCGAGACTATCGGCGAATCCAACTTTGGCTGGTACGCAGAAGTTGGCTATGACATTCTTCCTCACCTGATTCCAACCACAACACAGTATCTGGCGCCTTTTTTCCGTTTTGAAATCATAGACAGTATCGCCAGCGCTCCAGACGGGTTTGACGATGATGATAGCCGCGAGCGACGTATCTTTCAGGTTGGTCTGCAGTATAAACCAATCCCGAATGTTGTCATTAAAGCAGACTATCGTAACTTTGATTCAGCAAAAGGTAATATTGCAGATGATGTGAATCTCGGCATTGGCTTCATTTTCTGATCATCTCATTTTGTCAAATAGACAACTATGCGAAAATATCAAATCAACCTGAAACAGACGCATAATCGCCATGCGCCTGTTTCAGTACCTTATGACAATACTCCATCAATTTTGACTGATTTTCCCGATATGATATTTTTGAAGAAGCTCACCCATTACTTGTTCATGCTATTTATTCTCTGCAACGTGAGTAATGTACTGGCCAGAGTTTACTACAGCAAGCAGGAAGCAATGGAACTGGCGTTTGGCAAGGACGCGACAGTTGAAATGTTGCCGTTGTTCCCCGATAAACAACAACATCGTAACATTGAACAGCGAGCCAGAGTTAAACTGGGCTCAAACATGTTTACATTCTACGTTGGCAAAAAACAGGGCAAAATTCTTGGTTATGCTGCGCTTGAAACCAGAACAGTCAGAACCAAACCAGAGACATTGCTGGTTGTACTGGATGCAGAAGGTCATTTACGTGATATCCACACACTTGCCTTCCATGAACCACCGGAATATCAACCATCAAAAAAATGGTATGCTTTGCTAAAACAGCGCAGCATCAAAGAGCTTGATCTCAATCAATCCATACAAGGCATTACCGGCGCAACACTCAGCACACGCGCTGCTCTGGACAGCGCCAGAAAAGTCCTCAGTGTATTTCAAACCATGATTCAGCAACAAGCAAAACCATAATGCGATTCTTCGTCACTGGCGAGCAAAATCGCCAATTATTATTAAATACTCTCATTTTGATGTTTTTGGGCTATATCGTCCTGCTCTGGCTCAGCAATGGCATGTTGTTTTTCCACAAAATGGGACTCTCTGCTGAAGCAGTCACCAGTTATTACCTCGGTTCAGAACAAGATTTCACCCAGCCAAAAAGCTATCAGAGTATGCTGGAAGTGACCCATTATCATGTGTTCTCAATGGGAATGCTGGTGTTGACTCTGACTCACTTGATGCTGATGACTGACCTACCCGTCAGAATCAAAATCACTCTAAGCGTATTGATTTATGCCTCTGCAATTGCCGATGAACTTGGCGGCTGGCTGGTGCGTTATCTACACCCACTGTTTGCCTATTTTAAGATTGGTGCTTTTGTGTTGCTGGAGCTGTCACTGGCAGCTTTGATTATTATTGTCTGCATCTCGCTCTTACAAGCCAGACGTTTCGGGCTGCGCCGATAGCTCATCAAGCAAGTACCAAGCATCCTGGCAGAAAACAAAAGCGGCGACCACAGAGCTACCAATGCCGATTCACGGTGAAACCTGAACAGGTAATGAGTTTCTGGCGCGTTCAGTGCATGAAAACAGCTCCAGAAAAGAAGCATCCGTTGATGGTACAAAATTGTGGAGGCATGAGTGACGAACTACTGCACTTTGAGCTATTCGTCCACTGTCAATGCGCTTTTACGGGTGCGATGAGTGATCGAATTGGACTGTTTCAGGCTACGCT
>DRLZ01000405.1 GCA_011322755.1 Crenotrichaceae bacterium | reverse complement strand
TCAAAAGCATCCAATGTAGCTGCGTATGCATTGATTTTCTGATAATGAAAACTGGATTTTGTTACCGAGCCGTTAACTTGCCATTGTAGTATTGTCCCAGGTTCAAGTTGTTGTATATCTTGAAACAAACTCAAATTTCCTGGCAAATATCTAAAATTCATGACCAAGTGTAAAGCGTTAACATCTAGAACAGCTCGGGTATTTTGATTTTTTGCAAGAATTGCTTTTGCTTCTGACCCAAATTCAAGATCACCATTAACTTGCAGCCGATAAAATAATGGTTTAATGCCAATTTCATCTCGAACTAGCAGCCCACACTGCTTCACACTGTCCCAGATTGCAATTGCAAACATACCTCGTAATAAACCAAACGTCTTTGTACCATATTTTGCATAGAGAGCAAGTATGACTTCAGTATCCGAATGCGTTTTAAACTGAACGCCCTGTTTTTTCAGGTTTTCCCTGAGATCTCGGTAATTATAGATTTCTCCGTTAAAAACGATGTGAAACCTGTTTTCATATGAAAGTGGTTGTTTCCCCTGTTCAAGGTCAATGATTGCAAGCCTAGTATGTCCAAGCGCTGTATGTTCAGTTAACAGCGAGCCATCACCATCAGGTCCTCTATGTTGAATGCTTGCCATCATTCGATGTAATTCATCAATACAATGTTGTTCAACAGGCTGTGGAGTAAACCATCCAGTTATTCCGCACATAATTATTGAACCATTGTTGCCTGGTAGGCATCCAGTGGCTCAGGAAATGTTTCTGCACACTGGACAACAAACTCAGATACATCGATTATATTTTCCAACAAGTGTTTATGAAGAGAGTCTGCTTGATTTTCGTTTATTTCAAGCAGCCAATTAAGCCCATGAGAGATTTTTTTCCAATTAAGCTCCTTGATATTTTTCACCAGACCATATTTTTTTTCCTGCTCATCCATATATCCACGACCTGTTTCTGCTGCATAAATAGCGGGAACACCAAGCACAGCACATTCTGACGCCATGGTCGCACTTTCACCAATAAATCCTCGGCAAAAAGCCATGACATGATGAATATCGCCTGGCTTGCCTTGATATGCATAGTGTTGTAAGGATTCTGGTAAGGCTGTTTCAGAGGAAATTAGGACTTTCCCTCGCTTCTCCAAGGTGGAAACCAATCGTTTCAATAAATCAGCGCTCCATCCATTTTCACCAATATCATGATTTGCTTGCCACGAAACAGTCCGTATAAGAAAGGTATCTCTCTGTGCTGACAGACCATTTTTAATCGCAATGTTTTTATCTGGTTGAAAATAGTGAGGATGTAAATAGGCCAGTTCATGATAACCTTGGTAGCGAATATGTCTGTTGCCTGGTAGCCAGCTTTGATAGCATTGTGGCACGATAACGCAAGATGCTAGAGGGTATGTTAGGGTATTTTGTAAAGTTGCATTTTCAGTGTCATAAAAAACTAATGATGGAATTCCGGTAATTTTTCCAACATGGGCAATAAAAATACCGCCTATTCCCATCATGATGTCTGGTTTAAATTGCTTGGCAATTTTATATAGTTTTGTATCTCTGGATAGCAGTTCTCCGAGCAAAGACAATGCACCTTTATTACCCATTGAGGATATAGTCAGATGCTTAACTCCGATGCTATCCAATAACTCAACAGCAACATCTTTTTCACGTGAAGCTACTAGAATTTCATGACCTCGCTGTTGTAACATGCGCATCGGATTTTTAAAAAAATGTACATGTGCAGGATGCCCGATATCAATGAGTATTTTCACTTCAAGTCTTCACTCTATAGCGTTCTGGAATGGTTGTGTTAACAGTAAATATTTTGGATACAAACAAATACAAAATACATGAGATGACAAAATTAAATCTCGGCTTATTAGGTAATCAGTACGCAAGTGTTGTCGATGGGTAACTAGTTGAAATTAGGCGCATCAATACGATACCATTGTAGATGTGGAAATTTATTTTTTTCCTACCGTCATAACGAACAATCACAGAAAACCGCATAGTAATGTAAAATTTCTTTTAATTTCAACATTGCAAGTTGCAGTCTAACTGGCCATTATTAGTGGTATAAGACGTTAGGAATTATTTCTGTTAAGCTATATTACAAAAGGTGTATTGTCTCTGTCTGCTGCACTTGAAGTGTAGATACTGGAGAATTATTGTCAAGCTTTTCGTCTGGTTGTTGAATGAAATGATTGGACGGCGCTGGGTACTTGCGACCAAAAAAATTCTCCTCACCAGCCTTTCTGCATCAGAGAGGAATCCCTCCTGATGGAGAAAGGATTAGTTCAGTTCACCGCCAAACAGCACTAAAATCCACTTTCAGGTTACAATGAGCTACCTCAAAGGCACTCAGATCATCGGTGTAGTCTGCCAGTTTTTTGTATTTTCCTGATTGGTGGTAATAAGCCTTGGCAAGTTGTTTGTCTGGATAAACAAGGATGTAGTATGGCACGCCTTCTCGCTGATAAAGTTTAAACTTCATGTATTCATCTCTTTTGGTGCTGGAGTTTGAGACGACTTCCATTATCAGATCAGGTGTTGCAACAACACGCTCGCCAATCTTCTGGCAAACAACCATGACGTCAGGTCTGACAACGGTGTCATTGGAAACTTGCCAATCAGTTTCCATCAGTACAATGCAGTCTTTGCAGTTTCCGGGTTGTTCAGGATTGTCGAGACTCTTTTTCAAAAAAGCCGCTAGATTTGTACTAACCGCTTGATGCGTAACCGAAGGAGATGGCGACATAGCATAGGGCATGCCTTCAATGAGCTCCCAATCACCCTTCCAGAGAGTGTAATCATCAGCGGTATAGTACTCTTGATAAGCTAATGTCATATCGTGGATTCCAAGTGATTCACCTAACATTCTAGCATAATATTCAGATTTCCAATTCCAGCAAATATTCAGTTCTTTATTACCATTCTGGAACAACTGTTTTACGTCCGAGGCTTGACCTCCATTTCTGAAATTGATTGTTTGTTATTTCAGGTCTGAATCTGCGTGCAAGAATTTGTCATGCAGTATTCGACTCTAGAACATTGGAATTGCGGTCTTGTTGCCTTATAATGATCTCACACCCAAAAAATAACATGTGGAGGGTTTCAAATGAAAAAGTTTAGTTCCAAAACAGGTCTGGCAGCCTCATTAATCAGTTTACCTTTATTGCTGGCAGGATGTGGCGTTGGAGATGGTGATTATGTGAAGCAAGTTGACCCACTATCTGGCGCTCCGACGATTAAATCTCAAAGAGAGGCAGCCAAGGAAGCGCGTGCTCTTGCTGCAGAAGCAAAAGCAGCGATTGAGGCGAGACGAGCCAAGGCCGCAGCTGCTATTGCAGCCAAGAAGGCAGAGGTTGAGAATGCCGCTGGTGCAGTCAAGGAAGCTGCAAAAGAGAGCATTGCAGAAGTCACAAAAGCTGTTGAGTAGCTTACTACAGTGGTGTAATTTACTTGTTCTGATTTGATCTGGCAGACACCTTCTTTTATTGATCTGCTTCGCAAATTTTGAGAACACCAAGGGGGAGAGCCTCTTAGTAACAGTTTATTTACTGAAAACCGTTCGTTTTCACCGTTTCTTATGTCTTGCTACAGCATTACGACTGTTTGTAATGCTGTAGTGGGCTGTCCGAAAATTGAAAGCCCACTGCGGGAAAGCTGAATTTGCAATATTTCCCTTTATTTTCGTTGAATAGCACAATGATTCGCCATCAATAAAGAATGAGAAAATTCGAATCAAATCAGCTTTTTCTCACTACGACTTCTATTCCCGGACAGCCTCATATCCTCCTATACTGAAAGCCAATTCTGAGCTGTACAGTTATATCCGGCAGGAAGTTTCATGCCAGCTCGATGATAATTCCTTTCGCTGATTAACACTGTTTTATTCAGAGTGTTTTCATGCGTTTTTTTAAAATTTAAGCGTGAAGTGACGACACCTGTTAAAATGCAGGATTGTTTTTGTGACGTTTAATATGGAATCAGATATTTTCGATCAGGAACCCAAAGGCGTAGAGGCAGCGAAATCTGCAAGAGAGCTTTTGGAGCAGGTTCCCTATGAAACCGGTGGCCGAGAAGGTCTCGATCCTTCACGCTATGGTGATTGGGAAAAAAACGGTCGCTGTATCGATTTCTGATCTCTGATTATTCGACGTTCATGAAAAAAACTCAGCCACCTCTTTCACCGCATCTTCAAGTCTATCGGTTGCCATTGACAGCATGGTTGTCAATTACGCACCGGATGACTGGCGTATTCCTGGTTATCGGCACGATTGCATTCACAGTTGCTCTCATCCTGTTAGCAAATTACCCGTCTGTATGGGAAATCATCAAACAACAAGCAAATTCAAGTCTGGCATGGGTTATTCTGGTAGCGTTATGTTTTTCATTCTGGCAGCACTGGCTACATGGTTTGAGACATTTGGTTTGGGATACCGGCTCGGGGTTTGATTTACGCTATGCCCGGTTGCTTGATGGCCTGGAAATATTAATGGCAGTGTTGCTAACAGCAGCTGTGTTGCTTGTTCACACATTTTCAGTATGAGTAGTTCATCGAACTGGAAAGTACATGACCTTGGTGCCTCACGTAAAGGTCTTCGTCACTGGTGGATGCAGCGGATTAGCGCGTTAGCATTAATGCCGTTATCTGCATGGCTGGTGTTTTCGCTGGCGTCTCTGCCTGATATTGACTATCAGACTCTGGTGTCCTGGGTTGCCGATTCTGGCCATGGTATTTTCCTTATCAGCTTTCTGTTGTCAGCTTACTATCATGGCATGCTTGGTTTGCAAACCATTCTGGAAGATTATGTGCATACTGAATGGTTGCGGATCAGCAGTATTATCTGTAGCAACCTTTTTTTGTTGATGATGATGGTTGCTTCCATTGTATCTGTTCTTAAAATCGCTTTTTTACACTAGTTTGTTTGCCAATGACAACAGCATATCCAGTCACTGAACATAAGTACGATGTCATTGTTATCGGCGCTGGAGGCGCTGGTTTACGCGCGACACTGGGTCTGGCAGAAAAAGGCTTGACGACTGCCTGCATTACAAAAGTATTTCCAACCCGCAGTCATACAGTTTCAGCTCAAGGCGGTATTAGTGCTGCGCTGGGTAATATGGGTGAAGATGACTGGCGCTGGCACATGTATGACACCATCAAGGGCTCAGACTGGCTGGGTGATCAAGACGCTATTGAATACATGTGTCGTGAAGCGATTCCTTCCATTGTGGAGCTGGAACATCAAGGCGTACCGTTTTCGCGCAACAGTGAAGGCAAGATTTACCAACGCTCGTTTGGAGGCATGACCACACATTACGGCAAGGGCAATGCACTGCGTACCTGTGCCGCAGCCGATCAGACAGGACATGCGATATTGCAAACCCTGTATCAACAGTCACTCAAACATCATGCCGAGTTTTTTGTTGAGTATTTTGCGATTGATTTGCTGATGGAAGATGGTGAATGTCGAGGTGTGCTGGCGTGGCGCCTGGATGACGGAACTTTGCATTTATTTCGTGCCCACATGACTGTGATGGCAAGCGGCGGCTATGGTCGCTGTTATCTTTCCTGTACCTCCGCGCATACCTGTACCGGTGACGGCAATGCAATGGTGTTGCGAGCCGGCTTGCCACTTCAGGATATGGAGTTTGTACAGTTTCACCCAACGGGTATTTACGGTGTGGGTTGTTTGATTACAGAAGGTGTGCGCGGTGAAGGCGGGTTTCTTACCAATTCCGAAGGCGAACATTTTATGGAGCGCTACGCGCCAACCGCCAAAGATCTCGCATCCCGCGATGTTGTAAGCCGTGCCATTGCCATTGAAGTGCGAGAAGGTCGCGGCGTAGGTGTGAACAAGGATCATGCTTATTTGCATCTAGAACACCTGGATGAGCGACTGATACAGAAACGCCTCCCGGGTATTACCGAAACAGCGCGTATTTTTGCCGGTATCGACGTTTTGCGTGAACCCATTCCGGTTATCCCAACAGCACATTATAATATGGGTGGCATACCGACCAATATTCATGGCGAAGTCGTCACACATAAAAACGGCAATCCGGAAAGCGTGGTTCAAGGCTTGATGGCGATTGGTGAAACGGCTTGTGTTTCGGTGCATGGTGCAAATCGACTGGGTTCCAATTCGTTGCTGGATCTGGTTGTGTTTGGTCGCGCAGCAGCACAACGCTGTGTACAGCTGATTAAGCCGCGTACACCACATAAAACCTTAAACCGGAATCTGTTGGATAAACCGTTATCACGCTTTGATGCTTTGCGACATGCAAAAGGCAGCCGGGCGACTGCTGAAATTCGTTTGCAAATGCAGACTGTGATGCAAAATCATGCCGCCGTATTTCGAACCGAGGAGATTCTGAAGGAAGGTGTTCAGCAAATGCGAACTACCCGTGAAAGCTTTGACAACGATATTCTGATTCGTGACCGTTCGCTGACCTGGAATACCGATCTGGTTGAAGCGCTTGAGCTCGAAAACCTACTGGTTCAGGCGATAACGACACTGGATAGCGCAGCCAATCGTACAGAGAGCAGAGGGAGTCATGCACGTGAAGATCATCAGCAGCGTGATGATGAGAACTGGCTTAAACACTCGATGATCTGGCTGAATGATTCAGCTGAGACCAGGATCAATTATCGTCCTGTTCACTTGCACACACTGACTGACGATGTTGAGTCCGTGCCTCCAAAGCAAAGAGTCTATTGATATGGTTTCATTTCGTTTGCCAAAGGGTTCCACTGTGACCAAAGGTGTGAAACACCCTGCGCCAGAGCATCCGGCACGCCCGCGAACAATCAAAATTTACCGCTATGATCCGGACAAAGCGGATAACCCGCGTCTGGATACATTTGAGGTCGACCTGGATCAATGTGGACCAATGGTTCTGGATATCATCATCCACATCAAGGATCGTATTGACTCGACGCTTACATTTAGGCGTTCTTGCCGTGAAGGTGTTTGTGGTTCCTGTGCAATGACTATCAATGGGCACAATACCCTGGCATGTATTACCCCGATCGAAGACATCAAGGGAACAATCAGCATTTATCCCTTGCCGCATATGCCGGTGCTCAAGGATTTGATTGCAGATTTAACCCACTTTTATGCGCAACATGCAACCGTAAAACCCTGGATAGAAAATCAGACACCGCCACCCGGGGATCGCGAGCGACGCCAAACACCAGAGCAACGTGCAGAGCTCGATGGTTTGTGGGAATGTATTCTCTGTGCCTGTTGCTCAACCAGCTGTCCGAGTTACTGGTGGAATAGCGATCGCTACCTGGGACCAGCTGCATTATTGCAAACTTAC
>DRLZ01000404.1 GCA_011322755.1 Crenotrichaceae bacterium | reverse complement strand
ACTGGAAGTTTTTTAATTTTCAATCATGTAGTCTTTGCGCATGGTGTGGTTCACCAGCGAATTGATGAGCTGACAGCGCAGATTCAACAGAGTCCGGACAATACACAGCTATTGTTTGAGCGTGGATTATTATATGCAGATGATCAACATTGGCAGAATGCATCTGACGACTTTAATGCGGTGCGGCGATTAAACCCTGATGACGCTGTTGTTGATCTGCATGAAGCAAAAATGTGGTTTGCAGCAAATCGACCGGAACTTTCCTATCCTCTTGTCAGCCGGTATCTGAAAAAGTATCCGGATTCGGTTGCAGCACATGCTCTGCGTGCCAAAGTCAATGATCAGCTTGGCAGATCAGAAGCAGCAGTTGCTGATTTTAGTCGCGTTGTGAAACAATCAAAAACGTTATTGCCTGAGATGTATCTTCAGTGGGCTCAAGCGCAGGCAAAACTCAAACCACTTAATTCACAAACTGTACTTCAGATTATTCAGTCCGGTTTGGATAAGCTGGGTCCATTGGTTGTCCTACTCAAATATGCAATTGATTTTGATCGGCAACAGCAGAATTATCAGTCTGCAATGAAGTGGTATGAAAAGCTTCCACAACAATTAAGACAACAGCCTCTCTGGCTGGTTGAAAAAGCAGAATTGTTTGGGCTGCTTGGCAGAAATGCAGAAGCAAAAGCAGTCTATCAGCTTGCTCTCGACAAAATACAGGAAAAAAGACGATTGGGACGTTTTAATAAAGCAGATCAAATATTATTGAATAAAATCCATCAACAATTGTAAACAAATTATGGTGGTCAGCAAAAGTTACCTTATAATGCCTAAACATTGGATAGTATGAAATCAGGTGAGCCTATGTATCAGCCAGAAACAGTTTCCCGGTTATTTGACTGGCGAGAAAATCATACACGGCATGTAAAGAAATTGCTCTCGCTGGTTATGCTGGTGGCGATAATTTGTTTATCTCTTGATGTCTCTGCGTTAGTTGTTAACAGAGGTCCGTATCTGCAGACCGGAACGACAAACAGCATTATCGTGCGATGGAGGACAGATATTGCAACAAATTCAGTTGTTCGTTATGGGATATCACCAACCCAGCTGAATCAAACCGCCAGTGTAGCGGGTGCACAGACTGAGCATACCGTGACCCTGACTGGCTTGTCTGCAAATACACGTTATTATTACTCTGTCGGCAATACAGCAACAACACTTGAAGGTGGGAATAACGATTATACATTCGTTACATCACCTGTTGCCGGTGTTGCAAAGCCGACCAGGATTTGGGTAATTGGTGATTCAGGAACAGGTGGCAGGAAAGCGCGTTCTGTGCGTGATGCCTATCAAGCGTATAACGGTACTCAACCAACAGATGTATGGTTAATGCTGGGTGATAATGCGTATGATCGTGGTACGGATCAACAGTATCAAAAAGCTGTTTTTGATGTTTATCCAAAAATGCTGAAACAAGTTGCTGTATGGCCGGTGCTGGGTAATCATGATGGTAAGTCCGCAGACTCTGCTACTGAAAGCGGACCTTATTATGACATTTTTACTTTGCCAAGAGCGGCTGAGGCCGGAGGAATTGCTTCGGGGACAGAAGCATATTATTCATTCGACTATGGCAATATCCATTTTATCGCACTGGATTCTTTCGAGACAGATCGGTCTGTCAACGGTGCTATGCTGACCTGGTTACAAAACGACCTGGTTGCCAACAATAAGCCTTGGGTGATTGCGTTTTGGCATCATCCCCCTTACACCAAGGTTACACATTATTCCGACAGGGAGAAAAATTTAATCGACATGCGCGAGAACGCACTGCCGATACTTGAAAGTTACGGTGTTGATCTGGTGCTTACTGGGCATAGTCACTCTTATGAACGCTCAATGCTGCTGGATGGTCATTACGGAAAATCAGATAGTCTCACGAATGCGATGATTCTAAATGCCGGCAGTGGACGAGCGGATACCAGTGATGGCGCTTATTCCAAAACAAATGGTGTGGCTGTCGCTAACGAAGGCGCCGTTTATGCTGTTGCCGGTAGTTCCGGGAAAACGACCGATGCCCCGCTTAATCACCCGGCGATGTATATTTCCTTGAAGTTGCTGGGTTCAATGGTGATTGATGTCAATGGAAACCAGTTGGATGCAGTCTTTCTGGATTCTGACGGTGCGGTCCAGGATTATTTTAGACTGATCAAAGGTGTTGACAGTGTTTCGCCTGTCATCACATCTGTAACAAGCACGACAGCAAATAAAGTATTGGTGGAATTTTCAGAGTCAGTGGAGCAGGTCAGTGCAGAGTCTTTGACCAATTATGCAATCGATCAGGGGATTGAAATTAATGCGGCAGTTATTCAACCGGACGGTCGTAGCGTTGTATTATCAACATCAGCCCTAGAATCAGGTGTCCAGTATACGCTGGCTGTCAATCAAGTGAAGGATCTAACCCTTAATCCGATTGCGTCCAATGCTCAAGCCCAGTTCAGTTTTGCCAATTTACAGAAAATGTCTTTCCAGAATGGAAAATGGCCAACTTCAGGTTATCAAGGAGCGACTGAGACCACGCTTTCGGAAAACATGCCGAATAGAAATTTTAGTGCAAACAGACTGTTACTGGTTGACGGCGATGATCCGGGTGGTACGGGGCGGGATCTGGCTGTGTTGCTGCGCTGGGATCTTGACGCGGTGCCTGATGGTGCGCTAATCCAGTCCGCATCGATTACCTTGAATGTTTCGAACCGCTCCCCTGAGACTTATCCACTGTTTCAGATGTTGACAGGCTGGGTTGAAACAGAGGCCACCTGGACACAAGCGCAAAATGGCCAGTCCTGGTCAACAGCGGGTGCGTCTGGTTCAAGAGATCGTGGTTCTACTGTACTCGGTACTTTCAATGCTAATAATATTGGAGTACATACTTTGCATTTGAATACAGATGGGCTAAAAATAATACAAGACTGGATTGATGGCAACAAGCCTAACTACGGTTTCATGATTGCATCGACAAATAACTCCAACGGAATAGATTTTTTGTCGAGTAATGCTGCAATACCAGGGTTTCGCCCAAGACTGGATATTAATTACTCTGTTGCTAGTGTTTCCTCTGACACAATAGCTCCTTCTTCCCCTGAGAATTTAGCGCATCCGGCAACGCCAGGTATCTCTGGTGTTTCACTCCGATGGAATGCATCGACAGACAACGTTGGAGTGGCAGGCTACAAAGTGTATCGTGATGCTATTCAGGTCGCTGATGTAACGACGACAGCATATACTGATAATCAGGTACAGCCTGGAACCACCTATCGCTACACAATTAGCGCTTATGATGTTGCTGGAAATGAGTCAGCACAAAGTACTGCGCTATCAGTTACGACTTCTACTGCCTCTGATGCAGTCAGTATTGATATTCGTGTCAGTCAGCCACATGATGACGCAGAAGAAGCTGGTGACGGCAAAATGAATCTTGGTAGCAGTGATCTGGAACTCACTGCCGTTGGCAGTAACATACAAACGGTAGGCATACGTTTTGCTGACATACAAATCCCACAAAATGCAACCATTTTAAATGCATATGTTCAGTTTGAAGTGGATGAAGTTAGCCCGGGCGCATCTGGATTAATCATACGCGGTGAAGCTGTTGCTGATGCGTCAGCGTATCGTATTGAGGATTTTGATATTACATCACGGCCGGCCACAGATGCATCGGTATCCTGGAATCCTCCACCATGGCAGTCCGTTGATGCTCACAACATCAATCAGCGCACCCCTGATTTATCGAAACTTGTTAAGGAAATTGTCTCAAGACCAGACTGGCAAAGCGGAAATCATCTCGCCTTTATTGTTTCTGGTACAGGACGACGTACCTCTGAGTCATTTAATGGCGAGGCGACAGCCGCACCATTATTGCATATTGAATACACTACGGCTCCGCCACCAGTCAATCAGGAACTTGTCGCAGTGTTCAGCAACACACCACAACAAGGTCTGTTGACAGTGGATTTTGATGCCAGTCCATCAACCAGCAACGGCAGTACAATTGTCAGTTATGCCTGGGATTTTGGCGATGGACAGACAGAAACAGGTGTTGCTCCAAGTCATACCTATGATGCCTCTGGCAGCTATCAAGTACAACTGACTGTTACAGATGATCAGGGAGCAACTGCTCAATCCATTGCAACAGTGACAATTGGTCTTGCGCAACATGAATTGCTTACAGAGCATGGAATAATAGCAAATGTCAGTAATCAGGAATGGACAACGGTTACTTTAGCGAATCAATACAATTCCATGGTTGTGGTTGCGACACCTGTCTATACGATTTTTACACCACCGTTGGTTACCCGTATTCGTAATGCAGTAAATGGTAGTTTTGAGATACAAGTTCAGGTGGCCAATGCGACTGCAGCCGCAGTTAATGGTATCTCGGTTCATTATCTGGTGATGGAAGAAGGCAGTTATAATATTCCTGACCACGGCGTCAAGCTTGAAGCTGTCAAGTTGACTTCAAGTGTCACAGACAGTAATTCAAGCTGGGTAGGGGAGTCTGCAACGTACAGCAACAGTTATAACAACCCTGTTGTGTTGGGGCAGGTGATGTCTATCAATGATGAGCGTTTTTCGGTTTTTTGGGCAAGAGGAGAACATCGTTCCCAAGCTCCATCTGCAACCACGCTGTTTATTGGAAAACACGTCGGAGAGCAGAGGCAAAAAACGCGAGCCAATGAAACTATTGGTTATATTGTTATAGAGGCAGGTCAGGGGGTACTGGCTGGAAGCTCGTATCGTGCTGGGTTAGGTGGCAATACAGTCGGTGGGGTCGCAAATAATTCACCTTATACGTATGCAGTGGCTGGGTTAACCTCGGCAACCACTGCGTTGCTAAGTTCTGCTGCAATGCACGGATTGGATGGTGGCTGGCCAATATTGTATGGTTTTAATCCAGTGACATCAGCTAGGCTAAAGCTGGCAATTGAAGAGGATCAGTTCAGAGATATTGAACGTAAACATGTAGTCGAAAAAGCTGCATTTATTGTTTTGCAATAAATCATGGAAGCAGTGATCAGGTTGCGTAGCAGGTTTTAGATGCTCCAATTTGTTGGGGAAACAGTCTTATAAGTCGTCATTGTTTGTCTACGATGACAGCTTTGTTAGGGTGATGCAGGTTGCATCAACTCAACCTCAATTCGTGATTTCACTATGGCACAGGGTGCAAGCTCTTGATACCACAGCGGTTAAAAAATAACCACTGGATCGATGGGTGAAGCTAATATTTTTTGAAATCCCTGTGAAACCAATATCCTACATCCTGTTATCCGCATTGAAATCATGGAGTTAAGCTCAAGGTAAAAATCAGTTGTCCGGGCACCTTGTTTCAAGCAGGTGTAAAATTTTTTAACACGATTGGTTGATCACACCACAATCCCGTCACTTTGTTAAACGCTGATTCCCGATAGGCGGTAGTTGATACCTCATGGGGTCAGTTGTTCTCTTGTTTTAAAATCTATTCACGCTGAACACAGGCTATCAGTCAGTCGGATGTGCTGTACCAAGTTTTGTGAGCTGTGTCTGATACTAGCATGTATTTTGAGTATTTTTTACAGTTGTTGTGCTAAGCGTCTTCTGGAGATTATTTGTTATCGATAATATGATGATTTTATTAAAAAATAATTACCTAGGCACAAATAATGCATGCTAACAAGTAGTCTGTGCTGCAGTTGATTGAATCACAGATGAGCTAAGGATTTTGTAAATTAACAAAAGGTGACAGTCATGAATAATATTAGGGTAAAAATCTGCTGCATGTTATTTGTAGCATGTTCAGTAGGGGTCGGTACAGCGTCTGCGTCAGTCGTCAGGTTTACCGACAATGGGAGCAATGCGAACCTCGGTCACTCTTTTACTGAAGTTGTAGACGGCGTGACTGTTACAGTCTCTGCTTTTCGTTTTAATGGAAGTAATAGTTCCCCATCAAGCGCTGGGGCACATAATGCCAGGATGAAAGCATGGGGGAATAATGGAATTGGGATTGGAACCGGTGGTAATCCTATGCACACGGCTGATAATGTTCGTCATCGTGAGTTTTTTCTAGTGGAATTTGATCAACTGGTTGATTTGAAAAAGGCATCAATTTCTGAATGGGGTAATCGCCCTCGGTCTACACGTGGTGGCGATTCAGATGTTGACTACTGGGGTGGTAGTGGAGCGTTCAGTTTTGATAATCTTGGAACCCGGTTTGAGGATGATATTCTCTCAACAGTATTATCAGATGGGCAAAAAAGGAATATAGTATTTGACAATGGACTCGGTAATGTCAACTGGCTATTACTTGGGCCTGAAGCTTTTCCCGGAGGCGGTAATGTCCATGACTATATCAAGCTGAGAAACATCGAACTCACAGCAGTTCCTTTACCTGCGGCTGTCTGGTTAATGGGGTCTGCGTTGCTGGGGCTTGCTGGTCTCAAGCGTAAGCTAGCTTAGTTCGTAGGTATCTAGTTGTAATGCTAACCCCAGGGTTTTACTGTAGCTCGGCGGTGGAGTCTTGGGGGTGTTTACCGTAGTAAAGTCGAAGTAATTAGAATAAACTTTACAATTCTCTCGCACTCTGTAGAGTTGGGTGAATAGTTATTGGTGGCTAGTAAAGCTTTTTGACTTAGTGCAAATCCAGTCATTCTGCACACTCTATTGTTCTTTCGCACAATGGTAGCTACTTCTATACCTGTTGTGTTCCTGGTTGTTACAGTTGTTGTTCTGATAAACTAGTCTGTAAATGTGTAAGCGCCTTTGATTGGCGTTATTTTGTATCAGGAGAATCTGTTTAGCCATTTGTCCAGTTGATTCGAGAAAGCATGCTGATCGCGTGTGTTAAATGGCGGAGGCCCGCCAGTATGGGTTCCGCTTGATCGCAATGCTTCCATGAAGTTTCTCATGTCCAGACATTCTTTAATGTTGTCCACTGTATAGAGATCGCCGCGTGGGCTGAGTGCATGTCCATGTTTTTCCAGTACAAGTGCGGCCAAAGGAATGTCAGTGGTAATGACAAGATCACCTTTGTTAACACGATTGACAATTTCATCGTCAGCGACATCAAACCCGGGTTTAACCTGAAGCATGTGAATGTAAGGTGAGGGCGGTATATGTAACGCCTGATTCGCTACCAGTGTCAGCTGGATTCCTGTCCGGTTTGCTGCTCTGAACAAGATTTCCTTAATCGTGACAGGGCATGCGTCTGCATCGACCCAGATTTTCATCTTATAGTATGAACAGAAGTGGTTGCGAGTGATGTTTGTATAGCTGCAACAAGGGGTTGGGGGTGACGGTAAATATTAGTTAGATGAGTCTGAGTGTGTTAATAAACGAATCTTAATTGCATGATTGCGCCTTTTTTCTTGCGATCGGCGCCGATTGACAGAAATGTTTTTTCAATCAGGCTGTTTTTGCTTTGTTTGCGCTGCTGGATCATGGTTTCTGCGAAATAAACTGATTTTTGCTTACCAAGAAGAATTAGCCTGGAGCCGTTCTGGTTAATCATGGAAGGGCTGGTGTCCATGGTCAGTGCACCGTAGTTTTTGGTGGGTATGCCTCGGGATGTCTTTGTATGCCCCATTCTCCTGAGTGATGATTTATTCACATAACCCAGACTTGAACAACCTATTGCGGTAAAGCCAATCACGACTAATACAATAAGCATGAATAACAGAGATGCCTGTTTACTCAATATTTTGAACATAACGATCACCTTAATGAATCCCTATATCCCCACCCTCATTGTATAGCTTAGTCAATAAATTGACAAATGTTAGACGATAGAGAGGTTATGGCGAGATGGTATGTGATCAAGTTGAATGATCAGGTGGTTGCTTTGGAGTGCTTAAATATGTTGTTTCAAGACTCAAGGATGTACTTATGCCTGACATCCGCGACTTCAAGACGGCACAGGATGCAAGCTCATGATTTCACAGCGACTAAAAAAGCTCGCTTAATCTATGGGAGAAGTTGAGATTTTGAAACCCCTGTGAAACCAATATCTTGCCTCTTGTTATCCGCGATGAAATCTCAGATTCAGGTTGCAATAAAAGTTGTAAATAGATTCGTCTTGCGTTGAAATACAGGTGTTGTGTAACAACAGTTAGTCGCGACGATTTTCCAGCGCACGAATTCTGTCCTCGAGAGGTGGGTGGCTGCTAAAGAGCCTGGATAACCCACCACCAGCACTAATTGCAAAGGCTTGAAATTCTGCCGGAATGGTTTCGCTTGATGCGCCTTGCAGGGCGCGTAGTGCATTGATCATTTTCTGGCGACCGGCGAGGTTTGCTCCGCCTTTATCAGCGTGGAATTCACGCCAGCGTGAGAACCACATGACAATCATGCTTGCCAAAAATGATAACACAATCTGAGCTACCATTTGGGTTGCGAAATATCCCATGCCGCGT
>DRLZ01000403.1 GCA_011322755.1 Crenotrichaceae bacterium | reverse complement strand
CGTGTGCCAGTTTTATCAAAAAGCCTTGCTTGAACATCCACAAGCACAGCAAGCACGTGAGTTTCTGCGAAATCGAGGTTTGAATCAGGCTTCGTTGACGGAATTTGAAATTGGTTATGCACCGCCTGAATGGCAAAATTTGCCTGATGTGTTCAGTCCGGACAAGTTGGAACAGCTTGGCTTGTTGATTGAAAAAGAAGACGGCAAGCAATATCATCGTTTTCGCAATCGTATCATGTTTCCGATTCGTGATCGCCGAGGTCGGGTGATTGGATTTGGTGGCCGGGTTCTGGATCAGTCAACGCCAAAATATCTGAATTCACCCGAAACAGAAATATTTCAGAAACGCCAAGAAATCTACGGATTGCATCAAGTCTTGCAAGCGCACGACCGTTTGCATCGATTACTTGTTGTTGAAGGGTATATGGATGTGATTAGTTTGTCACGACATGGGGTTTCCTATGCAGTTGCAACACTGGGCACGGCTAGTAGCCGTGAGCAATATGAGTTGTTGTTTCGTTACTGCAAGCATCTGGTATTGTGTTTTGATGGAGATCAGGCTGGGCAGGCTGCAGCTTGGCGTGCGATCAAGATTTTGTTGCAGATTATGCGTTCAGAGCGCGAAATTCGTATCATGCAATTGCCGCAAGGACATGATCCTGATTCACTGATTCAGGAACAAGGTAAAGATCAATTCTCGACGCAGATTGATAAAGCCGTTGTGTTATCAGATTTCTTTTTTGATTATCTCGCAAAGCAACATGACTTAAACACTATCGAAGGTCGGTCGGCTCTGGTCAGGGTCGCCAGACCTTTGATTGCAGAAATACCGGATGAAACCTACTCTCAATTAATGCATGCGCGATTATCTGAAGTTGCGCAGATTTCTTTATCTGTGAAGCGACCACAACGTATTCGATCCAGTCAGTACCAGCCTGTGCAAGGGCTCGATTCAAAGCTTTCGCTGGTAAAAACAGCAATCAACATATTGATCCAGAATCCGGAAATGATTCGAGTTGTCAACAATCAGCCCAGAGACTGGAAAATGATCGATGATGCAGATATTGATGTGCTTTTGCTGGTGTATGAAACCATCGATCACAATTCTGACGCAACGTTTCTGGAATTGATGGAACAGCTCGAACATCATCATTTGTTTGAGCGGCTGAAATCATTAATTAACAAGTTATTACTGACAGAAAGCGAGATTGAGGCAGAGTTGAGTGATGTGATAACAGGTCTGAATAAAGAAACAAGACAGCAGCGGGTGAATCAACTGGTGAGCAAGGCGTCACAGAAGGCGTTGAATACGCAAGAAAAAGAAGAATTAAGTCAGTTGTTAACTGATAAATAAATCATAGGTGTTATTGTGTAGTGAGCAATAATGTATTGCTTACCACCATGCATAAAAATGAATTGTTATGATTGCAGCAAAAACAAATTGCATTAAAGCGAGATAAGGTTTTTTTCGCTCCCAGACAAAAAATGAACCAAGCAAAAAGCCGGACATGGATAACGCCATAACACCACTGATGATCCAGGCGCGATGTGAGGCAAAAAACGAGAAATATTCCGCTCCGGAAAACAGAAAGATGAAGGTCAGGAGAATCAGATAACGTGGCATGCAAACTGTGCATGGTTGTTGTATGGATTCGAAGTCCTTGTCACGTAGTACAAGGATGATAGAAGCCAGAAAGAGAACGAGATACACGATTGAAATCATAATATTCACCTCTTGTTGAGCTCAGCATTTTAGATAGTCTATGCGCTGTTGCTGTATCAATTTAACAGTGCTGAACTGTATTAAAGTTCGACATTACTGTCCAAAGAATATACTGCGAACAATAAATGTAAAATCTGCTTCCATTGTCATCAATCCAATGAATATAAGTAGTGCTAGCGGTGGAAGTAAAATAGCGCATTTTAACGCCAGCCGTTCCCAGCTCATGTGCATGAAGACAGCAACAATGAGTCCGGCTTTTAAAATCATGAACAAGAGGATCAGAAACCATCTGAGGTAGCTCTGGAATTCCAGATAGTCAACCATGTATGACATGGTGCTGAGCACAAACAGTAACAACCAGACTTTAAGATAGAGCCCAATTGGGTGTTGTTGAGCTTCGACATGTTCCATTGTATTCCCTCTTACCAGAGATAAAAGAATGCAAAAATAAAAACCCAGACCAGATCGACAAAATGCCAGTATAACCCGGCGATTTCAACAATCTCATAGCCTCGACTTTGGTAATCGCCACGCCAGACCTTGAATGCGACAGTACTGAGATAAATCACGCCAATCGAGACATGAAGACCATGAAACCCTGTGATCATGAAGAATGTGGATCCAAACTGGGCTGCGCCCATTGGGTTTCCCCAAGGGCGTACACCTTCCTCAACAATCAGTTTTGTCCATTCAAATGCTTGCATACCAACAAATGATGCGCCAAACAGTGCAGTTGCTAGCATTAGTAGCGCTGTTTTGTGGCGTTCTCTACGGTAGCCAAAGTTGACTGCCATCGCCATTGTGCCGCTGCTGGTAATCAGGATGAATGTCATGATTGCGATTAGAATAAGCGGGATGTGGTGACCGGCTATGGTTAGCGCAAACACTTCGCTTGGTACTGGCCAGGGCTCGGTCGTTGACATCCTGACGGTCATGTAGCCTGTTAAAAAGCAGGTGAATATGAAGGTGTCGCTGACCAGAAAGATCCACATCATCGCTTTACCCCAGGGTACATTTTTAAATGCATCCTGGTCTGATGACCAATCTGTTGAGATTTCTGTTAACCGGTTATGGACTCCACTTCGCCATTCTTCAGGTACAGTAAGTGGCCGATGTTGCTCTGAAGAATTTTGCACCATATTGTTATCCTCTTTACTTCAATTGCATCATGGTAAACATGACCAACCAGACTGCCAGCAGGAAATGCCAATAGATTGTCAGCAGTTCAATGCTCAAGCTCAGGTCGCCAATCTTTTTGTCGCGAAATAACTGGATGCTTGTTTTGCACCAAACTATTAAGCCGCCCAATAAGTGCAGTCCATGCAGTGCAGTCATCAGATAAAAAAAACTATTTGCGGGGTTGGTTTGTAGATAAAATCCCATGTTGTTTAGCTGTTTCCAGACCAGCATCTGACCGAATAAAAATAGCCAGGTAAACAACCCTCCGCCAAGCAAAGTGATTTTTACCCGGGTGATGTTATTCTGGTTTGCGGCAATTTTTGCCCACTGAAATCCGATGCAGCTTAGTATTAATACAGCTGTATTAATCCAGAGCAATCCTGGAAAAGGTAATGAGTCCCAATCAGAAAGCTTCATTCTTATCTGATAGGAAATCATCAGCAGTAAAAACAAACTGGTGATAACGGCCAGAAAGATTCTCAGGCCAAATTTCTCATTGGCGAGTGAAAAGGAAAATCGATGGTTACTGATATCGATCATGCCGACGGCTGGCGTCCAGGTTTTTTTGCTTTGATGCCGGGTTCGCATAATGTTTGCAAAGTCTTTCAAGTTGTTGCTGCGCCACCTGGATTTTCTCCAGCAGGTGGTTGATTTTGCGGTATAAAATCTTTTTCAGCGCCTGGAACGCTATAGTCATACGCCCAGCGATAAACAATTGGCAATCTGTCGCCCCAGTTGCCATGGCTAGGCGGGGTATCCGGCGTTTGCCATTCCAGTGTAGTGGCGTTCCAGGGATTGCTGCCGGCTGGTTTTCCTTTAAAAGCACTCCAGGCCAGGTTGTATAAAAAGATAAATTGGGCGGCACCGACCATTAATGCTGAAATGGTGATAAAAACGTTCAGATCCTGTGCGCTCTCAGGAATGAACTGGTATCCCTCATAGGCATAATAACGGCGAGGCATGCCAATGAAACCAAGATAGTGCATGGGGAAATAGATGGCATAGGTTCCCAGAAAGGTGAGCCAGAAGTGTATTTGTCCCAAGGTGTCGTTTAACATACGTCCGGTAATTTTGGGGAACCAGTGGTAAATGCCGCCGAAAACCACAAGAATCGGTGAAACGCCCATCACCATATGGAAGTGAGCAACGACAAAATAGGTGTCTGAAAGTGGGAGATCAATGACCACGTTGCCAAGAAACAAGCCGGTGATTCCACCGATTGTAAACGTGCTGACAAATGCAACGGCAAACAACATTGGCACAGTCATGTGGATGTTGCCTTGCCAGAGTGTTAATACCCAGTTGTAGACTTTAATTGCAGTGGGTACGGCAATAATCAGGGTTGTGATTGCGAAAAAGAAACCAAAATAAGGATTCATCCCGCTGACGTACATATGATGTGCCCAGACAATAAAACTGAGCACTCCGATGCTAACAATTGCCCACACCATAATGCGATATCCGAAGATGTTTTTTCTGGCGTGTGTACTGATGATATCCGAGACAATGCCAAATGCCGGGAGTGCGACAATATATACTTCAGGGTGACCAAAAAACCAGAAGATATGTTGAAATAACACAGGGCTACCACCTTGATAATCAAGCATTTTCCCCATTGAGACCACCGCGGGCATAAAAAAGCTGCTGCCCAGCAGTCGATCGAATAACATCATCACGCCACCGACAAACAGGGCAGGAAAAGCCAGCAATGCCAGAATCGTCGCCATGAAAATTCCCCAGACGGATAACGGGAGACGCATCATAGTCATCCCGTATGTGCGAGCCTGTATGACGGTGGTGACATAGTTCAAGCCACCCATAGTTGCTGCAACGATAAATAAAATCAGCGACACCAGCATTAATACAATACCGCTATCCGATCCTGGAGTTCCGGGTAAAATGGCTTGGGGTGGGTACAATGTCCAGCCTGCGCCAGTTGGGCCGCCGGGCACAAAAAAGCTTGCCATCAAGACAAGTACCGAGAGCAGATACGCCCAGTAGCTCAACATGTTGACGAATGGAAAAACCATATCTCTGGCGCCAACCATTAAGGGAATCAAAAAGTTGCCAAAGCCGCCAAGAAAGATGGCCGTTAGCAGGTAAATGACCATGATCATACCGTGCATGGTAACCAGCTGATAGTAGGTGCTTGGGTCGATAAATGAAAAGCTGCCTGGAAATCCGATTTGTAATCGCATCAGCCATGACATCACCAGTGCCACCAGGCCAACTGCAACAGCAGTCAGCGTGTATTGAATGGCAATTACTTTATGATCCTGGCTCCAGACGTATCGGGTCCAGAAACTTTTCGGTTCATGGAGTGGTAATGCTTCTTGATATGGAACGTGCGCCATCAAAACCTCTCTTTAGCTATTTCTGTTGTTTGTTTTCCTGTAACTGTTTGTAAATATTATTGAATCGTTTTTGTATACGCGATGAGCGCATTAAGCTCTTCATCACTGAATGTGTAGGGCGGCATTATCGGGGCGAATCCGGCTACAATTGTCGCATTTGGATTAAGAATCGCCTCTTTTAGATAAGCCTCATCAGCTATTATTGTTGTGTTATCTGCCAGGGTTTCGGTTTTTCCAAACAAGCCTTTCCACGTCGGACCAGCGCTGGCGTTTCCATCCAGGCTATGACAGCCTAAACAGCCTTGCTGCTCAGCAAGTTGTTTGCCTTTGCTGACTAAATTATCTGCAGTGTTATTTGTAGCAGATAGTGAAGCTGTAAATGCAATGAAAGCGTTCAGTTCATCATCAGTGAGCTGGTAAGCAGGCATGATTGGAGAATAACCTTTGATTACACTTGCATTAGGATTGAGAATGGATGTTTTTATGTAGTTTTCATCAACCACGACTGTGGTGCCGTCGGTCAGTGTTTCAGTCTTGCCAAGCAATCCTTTCCAGCTCGGGCCGGCGCCTGGGCTTCCATCAACGCTGTGGCATCCTAAGCAACCTTTTGCCTCGGCTAAAAGGCGACCTTGTCTGACTTGGCTGTTTTCGCTGCCAATTGTTTGTTTGGCTATGGTTTGTGCAAACGTTGGCTGGTTATTCAGCCAGTTTTGAAAGCTGCCTTCATCTTCTACAAAAACAGCGCCACGCATTGTATGGTGTCCAATTCCGCAATATTCAGCACAGGCAAGATCAAACCGCCCGATTTTGGTTGGTGTAAACCAAAGAGAAGAAATGATGCCGGGTACTGCATCCATTTTGACTCTGAAATGCGGAACATAGAAATCGTGAAGAACATCGTAAGAACGCAGCAGAACCTGGATTGGCAGATCCACTGGAAGATGGAGCTCGCTGTTGGAAATCAGCACATCATCCTGTGCGTTAGGATCATCAGGATTCAATCCAAAAGGGTTTTGATTGCTAATGAAGCGAGGTTTGGTGTTGCCTAATATACCGTCTTTTCCGGGGAAGCGAAATTTCCATTGCCATTGTTTTCCCACAGCTTCAACAACAGACGCACCTTCAGGCACATGAACGAAATCAGCTAAAACAATCAGACCGGGAGCCAGCATAATGACGATTCCAACTGTTGTCAGTCCGGTTAGCCATAACTCGAGTTTTTTGTTTTCAGGCTCGTATGCAGCGCGTCGGTCGGCTCTGTATCGGAACCGAATTAATGCATAAGCCATAAACAGGTTGACAACAACAAAGACAAATCCTGTTACCACAAAAGTGATCATCAGCGTATCGTCCATCAGGCTCCAGTTGGACGATAACGGAGTCAGCCACCAAGGGCTCCAAAAGTGAAACCAGACAGATCCAATAACAATGAGTATCAATGCGACTGCAATAACCATAACGTGATCGAATCTAGCGTTTGAGTGTTTAACGAAGATCAGCGGGCGGCTTTGTCATGCCTTGGTGTTCTGTGCGCCGAATGCACTATTTAAGAACCTTGTTATTCGAATATCAATGTACTAAAGCTGTTTGCTGTTGTCAATTATGATGCTCATTATTGTTTAGATTCCTATTATTTGGCATTCTAGTTCTTAGGCTAACTTGCAAGTGAATTATGAGCTGAATATTCGACAGTATTCACACAATAGATTTCTGTGACCTTGCTATTATCAGGGTGATGTATGTTAAAATTGTCGGTTTGCGATAACCTTTATATCTGAAGGAGTGATGACAGATGAGTGAAAGAATTATTATGCGTACTGGCGAGGCTTTGGTTGCTGGTGGTCCTCCCGGAACGGCGGCTGAGCCGGAAGTTATTATCGGTGAGCTGGATGGTCCGGTGGGAACTGCAATTGCAACATTAACAGGAGATCAGGTTAAAGGTCATTCACGTGTTTTTGCGATATTAAATACTGATATTCAAGTCAGACCTGTCACGCTGATGGTGAGTAAGGTTACAGTAACCAACAGTCGCTACACGAATATCCTGATGGGGACAGTACAGGGCGCAATTGCAAATGGGGTTCTCGATGCAGTACGAGCTGGTGATATTCCTAAAGAAAAAGCCAACGACCTGGGTATTATTGTCTCTGTCTGGCTGAATCCTATGGTTGCCAAGGCTGACGATCTTGATCATAAGGTATTGTTTGATATCCATCGTAGAGCGACAGCTCAGGCGATTCACAAAGCAATACACAATGAGCCGGGTATCGACTGGCTTCTGGATCATCAAGACGAGATTACGCATAAGTATTACCAAATGGGGCTGGATGGTAAAATATAAAGCATTGAGCGTTGTGGATACTCCTGCATGCATGAAGATGCATGATGGAGTCCATTCGATACAGGACAGATACTGACTGCTGAAGATGCCTGATGCTAATTCTATATGATAACTGGTCAAGGTACTCAACTGAGTTTGCTGGTTTCCAAAGACATTCCTTTCTGTTTTACGCTATCTTTAGGCTATCCTTAGTACATAGACAAGTCATGTCACGGGTAATCAGTATGATTGGGCATATCAGTTCTGTTATGACTGGTAAGGATAGTTAATGATACAGCGCTACTGTTGATTCAATAGATTTTATGGCTAAATACAAGCAGATTTCAGAGCCGGACAGTCATGGCTATCAAGTCAGAATAGTCCGCAAAGGTAAAGAACACAGTCGTTATTTTGCGCATCGTGTCTGGGGTGGGCAAAAGGCATCACTGGAAGCAGCGATTCACTGGCGTGACCAAATGCTGGTATTGCTTGGTAAGACCAATCGTAAATTGTCTGATAAAGGCCCGCTAGCTACAAAAAAAACCACAGGTGTCCGGGGTGTTACCCGGTCAGTGCAATTTGACAAGCGGCGTGATGTCCACTCATTGGTTTATGGCGTGCGCTGGCACGACAAAAACAAAATTAAAAATAGAACTTTTTTTGTCGGGCAGGTTGAGCAAGTTACAGCAGATGACGATTTTCATGCTTTTCGTACTGCTGTCCTGTTTCGATACGAATATGAGCTTTGTTTGGAGTTGAATGTTGTGTTTTATCCACAACGCTATGTGAACTGGAAAACAAATCGCTTATACGATATCGCTTTTCATCAATTGTATGAGGTGTTGCAGCAAAGCAGTCAAGCCGGTTTGCAGGAGTCAGATGTACAGCGCTTGATAGAAGAAAGTCAATCTGGTCTCAATGAGCAGCTTGCCGGCTGAAAAGTATCGTTTGCGGCAACTTGCCTATACAGCGCGTCGCTTACAGCCCAATAAAGACAGCGCTAGCCAGACTATCTGCCAGACAGTTCTGGCATTGGCTGAGTATCAATCTGCAACAGCAGTTTTGTGGTATGTGCACTGCCGATCGGAAGTGCGGACATTGTCCCTGTGTCCTGAGATACTCGCCGACCAGCAAAAAAATATTTATATCCCCTATTGTACAGTCGATCAAAATAATCATTCCGTGCTGGGATTGTGGCGCATGGAAGACTTGTCCGAGCTTGAGCCTGGCACGTGGGGAATTCAGGAGCCTCCCAGGACACGTTGGCACGAAGAGGATCGACAGGTATTGCCGGAACAGTTGGACTTTGTGGTTGTCCCCGGAGTTGGATTCGATCGTAATGGGGGGCGGCTAGGTAATGGCAAAGGCTATTACGACAGATTGCTGGCTAAGCTGAAAAACAAGGTTTTGCTGGTCGGGGTTGGCTATGAATCTCAATTGTTTGATTGCGTGCCAATGGGTGACGATGACATCCCGGTGGATCGTGTGGTGACTGAAAGCGCTGTTTATAACTGTCGTTTATAAATCG
>DRLZ01000402.1 GCA_011322755.1 Crenotrichaceae bacterium | reverse complement strand
CCAGTTTGAATTAAACTGCACCGTAGTTTTGTCCTCATCCAGTACCTTGAAAATTTGTTCCTGATAAGTCCGCGCATTTTCAAGTACGTCTTCTTTTGTCAGCGGTTTACGGGTAATATTTTTACCGGTTGGATCACCGATCATCCCGGTAAAGTCACCGATCAGAAAGATCACTTCATGACCAAGATCCTGAAACTGTTTGAGCTTGTTCAACAAAACTGTGTGGCCAAGATGTAAATCTGGCGCAGTTGGGTCAAAACCAGCCTTGATTTTCAGACGTCGCCCGTCATCCAGTAGCTCCTTAAATTCCTTTTCAACCAGTATCTCGTGAGTACCACGTGATAAATATTCAAATTGTTCCATGTTATTCATTCATCGTTCCAAACGAATTGATGACTGCTGTACTCGAGACAGGATTGTGCCGTATTTGTTACCGAGAAACAGTGCTCAAAAACGCAATATTATCTCACAATCATCCGACGATCAGAGACAAATGTCATTGTTACACGCAGTGAGTGGAGGTTATATTGATCGTTTGACGATATTGTACAAAACATTCCAGGGTTCAGAAGTAAACTGGGCTTTGTGCAAGACTTTGTCTAGAGAGTCAAGAAAGTAGTCGACTTCTTTTTCAGTGATAATAACCGGCGGGATAAATTTAATGACGCTATTCAACCCTGAAACCATGCTGATAATTCCATATTCCTGGAAAAGTGGAATCACGACAACTTGTGCATAAAGACCTTTACTGGTTGTTTCGACGAGGTTCCATTGCAGTTTTTTGGAAAAGGAACTCGGCTTACCCAGTTCGACTGCAAACATTAATCCTTTGCCACGAACATCTTTCACCATATCGTACTTTTGTTTTATTTTTTCCAATCCGTCCATGATGAGTACCCCCATCTTGTCAGCATGATCAACCAGGTTCTGGTTTTCAATAACTTCCAGAGTAGCGAGTCCAGCCGCCATTGAAAGTGTATTGTAGCCGTAAGTCGAATGATGGATGTAACAACGTTCCATATTTGAATAGACTTTGTTATAAATATCTTCACCAATCAACACTGCACTCACAGGAACCAGGCCACCACTGAGTGCTTTGGCTACAAGCAAGATATCTGGCTTGACATTCTCGTGTTCAAGATAGAAAAATTTCCCGGTTCGCCCTAACGATGTCTGGATTTCATCGAGAATAAACAACGCGCTGTATTTTTGACAGAGTTCAGCTGCACCAGTCAGATATCCTGGTCTGGCTGGAATCACTTCTCTTCCCTGTATCGGTTCAGCAATAAAAGCGGCTACATCTCCTTTTTGCAGCTCTCTATCCAAAGCTTGCAAATCATTGAAATCGATCATGCTTGTATGCAGCATCAGTTCACCAAAACCTTCTTTAAATTCCTGATCGCCACAGACTGACAGTGCACCATAAGTCAAGCCATGAAAACTTTGCTTGCAATAGATAATCCGGTTCTTGCCTGTCGCACAGCGTACAAATTTCAATGCCGTCTCAACTGCTTCAGCACCTGAATTTCCAAAATAAACTTTGGTAAAGTAATCAGGTGCTTTGGCAAGTAATTTCTCTGCAAGCATCCCACCTAATACATTACAATTGAGCTGAATCATATTAGGTAATTTCATATCCATGATGTCTTTTAAAAAAGAGATCACTTGTGGGTTGTTGTAGCCAATACTTGTAGCACCTTCACCTGAATGGAAATCAAGAAACTGTTGTCCATCTTCTGTATAAAGATAACAACCCTGTGCATCTTTAAAGGATTTGTTAAAACCAAGAATCCCTAACACTTTCATCATCTTAGGGTTGATATTGGTTTTAAATATCTCGTGACAACTGTAGTATCTGTCTTTGACTTCCTGTACTAATCTATCCATTAATTTGATGCTTATCCTGTTGTTGGGTGTAAAGACAAGACGCCGGTAAAATGCGTCATTCTAGTTTTTAGCGGTTGGTCGTGGAAGCGAGTGATCAATGATTAAATCTGTTACGCGACGGGGGAATATTCTTGAGATAAACTGCAATAACATCACATCGAAATTGATAATGATTAAAAAGCGACCACCCCTGCATTTTTGTAATATTCGTGTTGCAGCAACATCAGATGATAGCGGGCGGTTTCTGTGACTGGATTGCATCCATGACGGGCTGTCAGCAATTTCCTTGTGGTATTGTGGGGTATCAATATCAGCAGGGCAGGCAACATAGACTGCGATTTTTTTTGACAGCAGTTCTCTGCGAAGAGACTCTCCAAAATTCTTTACCCCCGCTTTTGCTGCACAATATGTGCTATATCCGGCGCCACCGATCAAGGCAAACGCAGAGGAGACAAGGAGAACTTTAGAACCAGATTTCATCAAAGGTAGAAATAATCTGGCACAGAGGACAGTCCCCCACAGGTCAACATCGATATCTTCTTTCAATGCTTCGATGTTGTCATAATCAAGCAGCAATTTTGTGTGAACCACCCCTGCGTTTAAAACAAGGAAGTGGATTTCCCCATAGTCTTTTTCCACTTCTCTGGCGACATGTTCTACTTCAACTGGTTTTGAAACATCTGCAGAAAAAGCGCTGGCGTTATAACCAGCTTTTTCGATTAAACTAACAGCCTGTTCTAATTTTTCAGTGTTTCTGGCAACCAGGATTGGGAGATAGCCTTTGCTGGCAAGTTTTTTTGCTATCGAAAGCCCCAGACCACTGGAACCACCGGTGATTAGAGCAATTCTTTCGCCCACTATTCATCCTCCTCTGATTTTTTAGAACTGCGTCATGATGTTTGCGGAGCAGAAAGCTCAAGAGATAAACTGGAGAGTACGCAATAGAGTATCAGTTTGTTATTTGTGTTTCTGTAACCGATTGCCACTCATATAATGATTATCAGGAGTCTTGATGGGATAACATCAATTTTTTCTATCTCAAATAGCGGCAGATAGCGACTCAATTGAGTTCATCATCTCATAGTTATGATAAAAAGGGTGGGTGTACAAATAAATGACACACTTATTTTCATTTTGTTGGGCCTCGAACCGCGTCATTTTTTGCTATTTAAGACAGTGAAGACACTGGTTGTAGTGGATGGAATTGAATCATCGTGATGTCAACGAACTTTCCATGCGCTTGTTTTCATAACACACTCAATGTATTTTAACTTCAAACTCCACACAGGATTTGTACAATGAAACAACTATTTCACCTATCGATTCCGATTGTTCTGATGATTGGTTTTGTGCTGTTATCAGCATGTTCGAATATCGCATCCAGGGTTGAACCACCAACCATTACCCTGGCCGGCATTGAGCCTTTGGATATGTCACTGTTTGAGCAGACTTACAAATTAAAACTCCGCATACAGAATCCGAATGATTTCGATCTCCCGCTGCAAGCCATGAACTATGTGCTTGAATTAAACGGTAGCAAGTTTGCCAACGGTGTCAGCCGTCAACATGTCACCATTCCGGCTTATGACAGTGCTGTTATTGAAACAGAAGTTATTAGCAACCTCATGTCTCTGTTTGGTCAGATTCAGGATTTTGCATTAAAAGGAACCGGAAATTTGCAATATCGGTTGATTGGTACTGTGAACGTGGGTAACTGGGACAGTCGAATTCCTTTTGAATATGACGGGCAGCTTAATCTTGCTCCGAATCGTTGATCCTGCTAGTCAAAGAATTATTTAACAAAAATAGTGTTATTCGATCTCAAATCGAAATGTCTGTAATTATTGTTGACATGCTGGCATTTGGTGCCGTTGCCGGTTTACTCTCCGGTCTGTTTGGTATTGGCGGTGGTATCGTTCTGGTGCCATTTATGATCTGGCTGTTTGGTCGGGCTGATTTTCCGGTTGAAAGTATTGTTCATATGGCGATAGCGACTTCACTGGCGACCATCATACCAACCTCGTTTTCATCTGTGTTAGCTCATCAACGTATCGGCACACTGCAGTGGTCAGCAGTCGCTATGATTGCACCTTATATGTTTATTGGCGCAATCATGGGGTCAGTAATAGCAGCGCATTTATCCGGCCACTTGCTTAAAACTGTATTTGCTGCCTATCTGATCATTGTGTCACTACGCATGTGGCTACAGAATATTTCATCTGTTTCAAAAACGAATGCCAGTCATCTGGTTATGGCAACTGCGGGGGCGATGATAGGCACATTATCCTCTTTGCTAGGCATCGGAGGTGGAACACTGAGTGTTCCTTTTTTAACATTCTATGGATATCCCATGCGTAATGCTGTGGCTATTTCCGCTGCTTGTGGCATACCAATCGCTGTTGCAGGCAGTCTGGGATATGCTTTTTTAAACAAGCATCATTCCAGTCTCCCTGTATATAGTCTGGGATATATTTATTTGCCTGCTTTTCTGGCAACCATTATCACCAGTGTGTGCTTTGCTCCGCTCGGCGCTGTCATGGCTAAGCGTTTACCGGTACAACCATTCAAGCGTTTGTTTGCGGTAATTGTATTTGCTGTCGGAATCAAACTTCTCTGGTAATATGAACTCAGCAACCACGATTTGATCGTCGATCAAGCATCCAGTCATTCAGCTGGAAATAAATGATTTTAACTGAATGGTTATCAGTGATTTCAGCAGCTAGCAGACAAGGAATTACACATGACACAAACAGATGATACTCAACCAGTAACTGTTGTCCGCTGGCCATGGCTTACAAGGATAGTAAAAGTTTGTCTGCGATTTGTTTTTAAAATACTGTATCGAGTTGAGGTCAAGGGGCTTGAGCATTATCATCAAGCCGGCACCCCGCTGATCATTGTTGCCAATCATGTGTCGTTTCTGGATCCTGTGTTATTAGGCGCTTTTCTCCCGCTGACACCAACCTATGCTATTAACAGCCGCATTGCACAAGTCCCCTTTATCAAGTTTGCTTGTACGCTACTGGCAAATGTGTTCGAGATGGATCCAACCAGTCCTTTGTCATCAAAAGCGCTGATTAAATATCTAAAACAAGGACATCGTGCAATCATTTTCCCTGAGGGGCGTATCTCAACAACCGGAAACCTGATGAAAATCTATGATGGCACCGGAATGATTGCTGAAAAATCAGGCGCAATGGTGTTGCCAGTTCGCGTCGATGGTGCACAATACACGCCATTTGCAAAATGTGGTGATCATTTTCGAAAACGCTGGTTTCCAAAAATCACCTTAACCGTGTTACCGGCACAAAAGATCATGCCGCCAGATGACATTACCAGTAGCCGTGAACGCCGAGAGGCATCCAGCCAGTTACTCGGTGATTTGATGGCTGATATGATGTTTGAGACCAGCCATTATCGACAAGACATCTTTTCTGCTCTGCTTGAAGCTCGACAAATCCATGGTGGGAAATCAAGCATAATTGAAGATATCAAACGTGAGCCTCTCAATTACGATCATTTCATTGCCCGTAGTCTGCTTGTGGGAAATCTGCTTTCCGGATTAACAGAAAAAAATGAAACAATCGGGGTTTTACTGCCGAACTCGACCGCCCATGCCTGTGTTTTGTTTGGGCTGTTTGCAAATCAACGTGTTCCAGCGATTTTAAATATCAGCGTTGGAATAAACGCACTGCTGTCTGCCTGTGAAATCGCAATGCTTAACATTGTGGTTACGTCAAAACAATTCATCGAAGCTGCAGACCTGCAGGGTTTAATCACTGCCATGGCTGAAAAAGTACACGTCGTTTATCTTGAAGAATTATGTGCTGATATCACCCATAAAGATAAACTGAAAGCATTGTGGATCGGTAAAACCGCAAAATATACACATGCTAAAAAAACCATTCTGCCCGATGATCCTGCCGTCATTTTATTTACCTCAGGATCTGAAGGTACACCAAAAGGTGTTGTGTTATCACATGCCAATCTATTAGCTAACCGGGAACAAATCTCCACTTGTTGTGATTTCAGCGGACAGGATATTGTTCTCAATGCGTTGCCAATGTTTCACTCTTTTGGTTTGACTGCAGGCACTTTGTTGCCGATTTTGTATGGGATGAAAGTGTTTCTTTATCCGTCACCACTGCATTATAAGATTGTTCCTGAATATGCTTATGAAAGTGCTGCAACCATCTTTTTTGGAACCAATACTTTTTTGCGTGGCTATGCAAAACACGCGCACCCGTATGATTTTAATGCTGTTCGCTATGTTTTTGCCGGGGCAGAGAAGCTCCAACAGGAAACCCGCGATACCTGGATGAATAAATTTGGTATCCGTGTTTTTGAAGGCTATGGAGCCACAGAAACATCACCTGCTTTATCCCTGAATACACCGATGCATCATCAAGCCGGATCTGTGGGTCGATTGCTTCCAGGTATCTCCTATCAGCTTGAAACAGTTGAAGGTATTGAAGAAGGCAAGCGCTTGCATGTTGCAGGACCAAATATCATGCTTGGTTACCGCTTACACGATAATCCACAGATTTTGGTGCCGCCAAAGTCAATGTTTGGAAAGGGTTGGTACGATACCGGGGACATTGTTTCAATCGATGAATATGGGTTTTTGCACATTCTTGGACGTGCCAAACGGTTTGCAAAAATAGGTGGTGAAATGGTGTCTCTGGCTGTGACTGAGCAGTTGGCGACTAAAACCTGGCCAGATGCTGTACATGCTGCCGTAAGTGTACCAGATGCCGCAAAAGGTGAACGTATTATCCTGATCACCACTCAGTCTGATGCAACACGTAACCAACTGTGCAAAAATGCTGCAGGAGTCTGTGAGCTCAATTTACCCAAACTAATCATCAGCAGCGATCACATTCCGTTGCTTGCCTCAGGAAAAATCGATTACTCTGGTGTTTCCATACTGGTCTCAGAACATACCGACACATGAGCAAATCTGTATTTGCACTACTGGTTGCTCAATTCCTGTCAGCATTTGGCGATAATGCTATTCTGTTTGCTGTCATTGCATTGGTGATGAAAAGCAGTGAACTACCCAGTTGGTATATTCCAGCTTTACAGTCTGTTTTTATTCTTGCTTATATCCTGCTGGCAGCATTTGCCGGGCCTTTTGCAGATCACCATCCAAAACGGATTGTATTATTGCTTGGCAACCTGCTTAAAGCAGCAGGAGCCTTGTTAATACTGGTTCACGTTGAGCCATTGCTTGCATTTCTCCTGGTCGGGGCAGGGGCCGCAATCTACAGTCCTGCAAAATACGGTATTCTTCCGGAACTGGTTGGCGAACAGCAACTGGTTAAAATCAACAGTTGGATAGAAGGTTCAACCATTGTTGCAATATTGCTTGGAATGCTGGTTGGTGCAAAATTAGCCGACCAGTCAATCGCACTTGCATTACAAATGACCATTGCATTATTTATTTGTTCTGCTCTGGTTACTTTGATTTTGCCATCTGTGCGTCATGCTGGAAAACAGCATGTTACTGCTATGGATTTTATCAACGATATCAAATTATTTTTTGGCCAACCGATTGCCCGTTTCAGCATTCTTGGAGCAACATTGTTCTGGTCAGCTGCTGCGGTCTTAAGAGTAATGATTGTTGCTTGGGGAGCGTTAATATTGGGAATGACAAATGCCAGCGATGTTGCCGAGTTAACTGTTTTTCTTGCCATAGGTATTATTATCGGATCAGCGCTGGCACCTGTGATAATACCCATGCAAAAACTACGCAGAGTGCGCTACGCTGCGTTTGCATTCGGGCTACTAATGGTGTTGCTGGCTTTTATGGAATCCTTGTGGCCTGCGCGTATTACCATGTTGATGATTGGTATGGCAGGCGGAATCTTTATTGTTCCCATTAACGCAACTTTGCAAGAGATCGGTCATCAATCTATCGGTAGTGGCTCTGCTGTGGCTATTCTCAATTTTTTTGCCAATTTGGGAATGTTGGTTTCTGTTGGACTGTATACGCTCTCAGAAAGTATGAACGTCCCGATTGTTACTTCGATGAGTGTTGCTGGTACAATTGTGCTGCTTATCGCTATTATGATTGCACTACATTTACCCAAAACACCGATCCAGTTTACTGATCATTAATTCAAAAATCTGGGAGTCTATCATGCGAATATTACATACCATGTTACGCGTCGGCGATCTTGAGGAATCATTGCATTTTTATACTGAAATACTTGGCATGGAGTTGCTGCGCCGCGATGATTATCCAGAAGGGCGTTTTACTCTGGCATTTGTCGGCTACGCACCTGAAGCACAATCAACAGTCATCGAGTTAACCCATAACTGGGATACTGCACAATATGATTTGGGAGCGGGTTATGGTCATATTGCCATTGGTGTCGATGATGTTTACAAGGCTTGTGACAAAATCCGCACACGTGGTGGTACGATTATTCGGGATGCTGGACCAATGAAAGGGGGATCAACGGTAATTGCGTTCGTCGAAGATCCGGATGGGTATAAAATAGAATTGCTGGAGGACTGTGCAAATCAGTGAATAAGAAAAATTATACAGAATCAGCGACTTAATAGGTTTTAGTATCGATGAATATTGGAAAACTGCTCATTGTCATCGGTCTTGGGCTTTTTGCAATAGGACTCGTTATCAATTTTGCGCCCTGGCTGATTAACTGGTTTGGCAAACTGCCGGGTGATATCCGCATTGAAAAAGAAAACTCGTTTTTCTATTTTCCGATTACCTCGATGGTCATCATCAGCATTATCCTGTCATTTATTATCAACTTTTTCTTTCGACATTAACCAGGTGAAGAAACCATACCTAACCCAGGCTCTGAAGAAATCAGAGCCTGATCATTGTGATTGAGATGGTTAGGAGAAAGGGCAGGGGGCTTATTGTGTTGCTGTTGCTTTTTCAACCGCTTTTTTGGTTACAGCTTCAGCTTGTGACGTTGCTGGTTTAACAGCCTTGGCAGCTTGATCCGCAGCTGCAGGGCTCTGTGCAGGGGCAGGCGCAACTTCAGGCTTGTTGATCACAACTTTTGATGTGTCACGTAGCTGCTTGATATGTTCCTGCAGTTTTTTCTGCTTGATCATTGTTGAAATCGAATCTCTCATTTTATCCAGTGACGGCGGTTGTTTTTCGCGAGACTCGTCACGGATAATAACATGATAGCCAAAACGGGTTTTAACAGGCTCTGCTGTATATTCACCGTCTTTTAACTTGGCAACTGCTTCAGAGAAAGCAGGCACCATTTGTTGCGGTACAAACCAGCCCAGCTCACCACCTTTTGGCCCTGATGGTCCGGTTGATTCTTTTTTTGCAAGTTCGGAAAAATCTGCACCTTTGTTCAGCTTGGCAATCACTGCTTTTGCCGCTTTTTCATCTTTAAGAAGAATATGCCGTGCTTTAAATTCAGGTGATTTCATTTTCGCTGCATAGGTATCATATTCAGTCTGTATTTCTGCATCAGAGACTTGAGTATCTTTCATGTAGTCCTGGACATAGGCATCAGAGAGAATACTGCGTGCTGATAAGGCGAGTTTCGTGCGGATGTCAGGGTTATTATACAAACCTTTTTTCTTGGCTTCCTGATAGAGGACTTCGCGATTCACCAATTCATCAGTCCAGCGCTCATCGGGAATATTCATCGGCTGCCTGCTTCTCTTCGCAAACTCGCTTTTAACTGTATCCACAGCTTGTTTGGTAATCGGTTGATCATTCACAGTTGCAAGTACGGTTGTGCCTTCAGTCAGAAAGGCATCGGAGATGCCACTGTCTGAGCCTTCTTTACAAGCCGACAACAACAGCAGGCTTGAAGCAACAGATGCTAATATCAAATTACGTTTCATATCGGGTTATCCTCTGTTTAATAATGTAATTGTTTCAGTTTTCAACCTGGTCAGGCGTTAATGCTTGAATGCTTAACGCATGTATTTCAGCTTGCATCATTGATCCTAATGCCTTGTAGACCAGCTGGTGACGCTTGACTGTGTTTGTATCTTTAAATTTTGATGAGACAATAAACACACTGTAGTGACCGCCACCTCGCTCGCGGACTCCAGCGTGTCCGGCATGCGCAGCACTATCATCGACAATTTCCAGTGTTATTGGTTCAAGTGCTTGAGTTAATAACTGTTTTATTTTTTCAGTTCGTTGAGTCATTGTGGAAATACTTGTTTAAAAGGTTTGACCGTGACATGTTGATAGACGCCGGCTATTTTGTAAGGGTCAGTGTCAGCCCAGTGTTTTGCATCTTCCAGACTGTTAAATTCAGCGACAATCAAGCTTCCAGTGAATCCGGCAGTTCCTGGGTCAACATTGTCAACCGCAGGATGCGGCCCAGCAAGTATGAGTCGACCCTGATTCTGAAGTTCAGTTAAACGCTGCAAATGCTCTGGTCGAGTTGCCAGTCTTGTGTCCAGGCTGTCGTTGGTATCTTCACAAACAATCGAGTAAAGCACGAATTAGCTTCCTCCTGTGTCAGGGTTTTCAGGAATCTCATCATCCTGAATATATTTCGATAGGAAAATAGACTGCAGAATAACAAAAACCAATGTCATTCCCAGCATTCCAAATAATTTAAAATTAACCCAGGTATCGGTGTCGAAATTAAAGACAACAACCAGATTAGCAATTCCGCTGATGATAAAAAAAAGTATCCAGCTGATGCTTAAACGTAACCAGATTGTGTCCGGCATTGTCACATGACCGGACATCATGCGCTGGATCACAGGGCGTTTACCAATGAAATGACTGCCGAAAAAAACAAGTGCAAATAACCAGTTAACAATCGTCGGTTTCCATTTAATGAAACGCTCATCTTGCAGCAGCAATGTCGCGGTTCCCAGCACCAGCACCAGCCCAAGTGTGACCAGGTGCATTTTTTCAACTTTACGTGTCGTAAGCCAGTCTAACAGTACTTGAACGGCACTGGCGCACATTAATGTTGCAGTTGCTGTATAGATATCGAATTGTTTATAGATGATAAAAAACAGTACGATTGGAAAAAAATCCCATAATATTTTTTTCATTGGTGACACATACACTCGTAAGAATTACTGTTGACGCCAGTTACAAAGCTTATCAATTATCGCTTGACAGTTAAAATGATGCAAGTCATCTTAATCATGTTTAAAGGACTTGATGAAGTGTTCGCCAAGAATCATCGTAATCAACACGAGGTATAAGATTGTCATTATGGATAAACAAACACAGACTGAAATAGAGGCCGCCGCGTTCAGGCGCTTGCTTAATCACTTGCAAACACATACAGAAGTACAGAACATGGACTTGATGATTCTGGCTGATTTTTGCAGAAACTGTCTTGCCAAATGGTATCTTGCAGAGGCTGAGCAACGCGGAGCAAACATGGATTATGATATGGCGCGTCATAAAATCTACGGTATGGATTATCAGCAATGGAAAGATCAGTATCAAACACCAGCAACTGCAGAGCAGCAAAAAGCCTATGAAGAAGCAAAGAATCGGAGAAAGGCTGAGTAACAATATATGTAATTTAACATAATATACATTATGCGCATACATCGTGTATTCTGGTTGTCAGTTGTGTAAAATAATCAGTTCATTGTCAGGCAGTTCATTTCGTATTCAATCAATTCGTACAGTATAAGGATCTTCAGTGAAGTATAACTATTATGTAGCCGATGTTTTCACCAAGCAGTTGTTTAGCGGAGCTCAGATTGCTGTTTTCCCCAAAGCTGAAGCGCTTAGCGACAACCAGATGGCATTAATAGCGGATGAATTGAACCTGTCGGAGACTGTGTTTGTATTGCCACCTGAAAACGACAAAGCCACGCATAAAATGCGTATTTTTACTCCACAAGGTGAAATTGATTTCGCAGGTCATCCAATTATTGCAACCGCATTCGTTCTGGCGATGTGTGGCGAATTAAAAATGACTGAACCAACCACATCCTTGATGCTTGAACAAAATACAGGATTGATCGAAGCTGAGGTTATTTGTCGGGATGGTCAACCAGGCTTTGTGCAGTTTACCCAGACTTTTTCATCAACTGTTGATCGTTTTGTACCGCCAAACCCTGAACTATCAAGTTTCCTGGGCATCAGTAACACTGCAATCGATAACCGCGAGTATTCAGTAAAACTTGTGTCATGTGATGAACTTCCACCGTATCTGATTGTACCGGTCGTTGACTATGCAAGCGTACGAAAAGCCCGGTTTAGTACAGATATCTGGAGCGAATCCAGCGCGCCACAGACAGCTGCACAGGAAATTTTGTTATTTGCGCCGCATCATCAACATCATAATTCAGATTTTCATTTACGTCTGCTGGGGCCAAATATTGCAGTGAATCAGGATCCACCTGTGGGTAGTACCTTACCGGCTTTTGCTGCTTATCTGTGCTCTCACGAAAAAATATGGCCGGAAACCCATACATTTACGCTGGACAGAGGCGATGAAAACAGTCGTTATAGTTTATTGAGTCTGGAGATCAATCCTGCACATGCGTCATTATTAACAATCCATGTGGGCGGCGATGCGGTACTGGTTGCGGAGGGAACAATCAATAGTGGTTAAACTGACGGGCTATAACTGCCCTGCCCTGGATAAACAAATGAAGTTAATGTAACAACTCAGCTTACCCGCCCTGTTGTCCAATCGTAGCTGTGTTGACAGCACACATTTGCACTTGCAGGCTCATTGCTTTCAGGTTGAGTTTAAAAGTCCTTCATGGATGAGTTGGCAGTCTTGCCTGCTTTCAGTTTGTTATTAAAGAGAGCAACAACTAACTTCTTGATGCTGTAGTAGATGGATTGAATGACACCAAACAAACCGTGAACAATCGTTTGTATTTTTCTGGCCGGTTCTGAAGCATCGGAGAAAGCATTTGGCGATGCAAGCCAATACCCGATTGCCATAAATAGTGCACCTGACACCATGTTTCCCAGCGTCACAAAAAACAGATTATAAAACATGCCAACGACTGATACAGACTCAGGATGATCACCGAGCAAGGCAATCGAGAATACAGCCATGTTGGCAACACTATGTTCAAATCCACTTGCAAAAAACGCAAATAAACACCAGAAAATCAGGATACATTTTGCAGCATCATTCTGGGTTCGCGCAGATGTCCAGATAGCCAGACAGACCAGCCAGTTACACAAAATACCAAGAAAGAATAACTGCACCGGTCCCTTATTCATCTTTGCGCTAACCACCGCATTCAGTAAATCCGCACTTTCATTGAATAGCGCACCGTGGCCGATAGCAACCATTATCCCGAATAATAACGCACCAGACAGATTACCCAGCCAGGAAGCTCCCCAAGCTTTAAAAAGCTGCTTTGAATGAATGCTTCCTTGTAACCAGCCGATGGTCGTATACATGGTATGCCCGGTAAATAATTCTGAGCCGGCAAAGATAACCAGCGTCAATGCAATTCCGAATGATGCGCCCATGACCAGCGGTCGAATCGAAGCATCGAGTAAACCGCCAACGGTAAATACCAGAACAACACCCATTCCGAGATAAGCGCCAGCCATTAACGCACCAATATAGAAAGAAAGCGGATTATTTTCCAACAGTTCAGCTTTTTGTTTAGCTACTTTGGCGAAGTGATTAATCGTATCGGTATACATAACAAAGCCTTGTTTTAATGTGAGAAATGATTGATGTTTGTCAGCTTGAACGTGTAATCAGTTGTTATCGTAAAACGTCTTGCAGAAATCCCAGCAGAACCAGGATGAGTTCAATTACGCCAACAGCGATCAAACTCAGTCCAAGAATTCTGGAATACTGATTGAGTTTGGGAGACGGTGCGCCGACCAGATAGTGTTGTAACTGCCCTTCCCTTACCAGTCGATCATATTCAACCTTGCGTTCATGTTTGAATTCTTCAAGTGGCATGCTCCCTGTAAACATAACTACATCAACAGGAAATTTCTCTGGCCGAAAATGACAGTTAAAGAAATGTACTGTAAACAAAAATACCGCCGCCAGAAAAGCTTCTTCACCATGGATAATGGTCGCGACATTAAATATCCAGCCCGGCATAAAACGACCGAAGAAGCTTGGAAACCACAGTAAGAGCCCGGACAAACCAATCACAAACATACCCCAGAATGGCGCCCAGTAATCGAACTTTTCCCAATAAGTCCAGCGGTCAAAAACTGGCCGCAGTCCTTTACCGAAAAACCATTTAAACATGGCAATCATGTCGCGACCGTCTTGCAAACGTGGGAGCAAAGAATCCGGACCAAACCACTTGAATTTAATGCCGTGATCACGATTATTGATATAAATGTTTCGGAAGATAACGTATAGGTGGCCGAAAAAGATCGACGCAAATGTAACCGCAGCAATGCGGTGAATCATTGCAGCGACTTCAGGACCTCCAAGCAATGTCATCACAACCGGAGCCCAGAAGCTATCTGCAAACAAGACGGTTGTGCCAGTGATGACCAGCGTCATTACAGCAACTGCCAATACCAGATGAGCAATCATCCAGCCTTTGCTAAAGCGTTTTACATACTGACCTTGTTTAACAGGATCACCGTTTTGTTCGAGGCGAATAACAGGCTGGTTGCCGTTCTCAAATTCTTTTTTCTCGCGGAAATACCACAGCAGTGAGTGCGCCCAGAAAAATACAAAAACACTGACCAACAACGTAATCATGAACTTTGAAACAAACCACATTTCCGGAAAGCGTTCAGGATCGTCTGTGGTACCATGCGGATGAAAGGTTAAGTATCCTTGTGTCGCGTTTTCATGACATTCCTTGCAGGTTTTCAGGATGTTATCAGGGTGAACCATGGACTGCGGATCTTCCGCTTTATGGGTGTCATGTGG
>DRLZ01000401.1 GCA_011322755.1 Crenotrichaceae bacterium | reverse complement strand
TTACAGCCCGTTAATAGACTCGATACAAGTCAAACGCCGAGGTGACGTGCGCAGAGCCAAACTGTATTACCTGCGCGATCTTGCAGGCAGAGCTGCCCGTATTAAAGAGAAAGTGATCAAAAAAGGATAGCAGCAAGGAGGTATCTATTCAGATTATTCTCATGTTTTGCTGTTTTTGAAGTGTTATGCGCTTATACCAATGAGCGGGTCGCTCGGTATGATCTTGCTGATGCTGAAAACATTGCATATGGCTAGGGGTTTCCAACCTAACCTGTACTTCAAAGCTGGCTGGGATGGACTGAGTCCGAATACACCCCACGTGTCATGAATTGATTGCAAATGATAGACAAAACCAGTCAAGTGCTGGTTCGCCAGTTTCTTGATGCCTTATGGGTTGAACAAGGTCTGGCTGATAATACGATTAAAGCATATGCGGCTGATCTTAAGCGATTTGTGAACTGGACAGGTCAGAACAGCATTGAGACAGCTGAAAAATCTGATATCTCCGCTTACCTCGCGCATCTATTTCAGCAAGGTGTTAGCTCCAGTTCCAGTGCCCGATCATTAAGTACATTACGTCAGTTTTATGGTTATTTAATTCGTACCGGTCAGCGGATTGATGATCCATGTGCTGGAATTAAATCGCCAAAAGCAGGTAAGCTGCTCCCCGAAATTTTTTCTGAAGAAGAAGTTGATGGACTGTTGGCGGCACCAAGCGAGCAAACTGAGCTTGGTCTGCGTGATCAATCAATGTTGGCGCTGTTATACGCGACAGGGATGCGAGTTTCAGAGCTGGTTGGTTTAACTCTGCATCAGGTCAATTATAATCAGGGTTTTGTCCGCGTGCTGGGAAAAGGTCAGAAAGAACGTTTGATCCCGGTTGGCGAACATGCGCTTGAATTACTCAAGCGTTACCTTTCAGAGAGTCGACCTGTTTTGCTTGGAGTAAAACAAAGTGACTGTGTTTATATCACCAAGCGGGGTTCTGGAATGACGCGGCAGGCATTCTGGCATCTGATCAAACGCTACGGGAAGCAGGCTGGTATCACCCGTCATTTTTCACCTCACACATTACGTCATGCATTCGCAACTCACTTGCTGAATCATGGGGCAGACCTGCGCGCAGTCCAGTTGTTGCTTGGACACAGTGATTTATCCACCACTCAAATCTATACTCATATCGCTGATCAGCGATTAAAGTCGTTGCATGCCCGCTGTCACCCACGCGGGTAATTCAGTTATGTCTGGATCTGAAATACATTCAACCGCAATTATTTCTTCCGACGCTCAATTAGGCAATGCAGTTCGTATTGGCCCTTACGCAGTCATCGAAGATCAAGTGATTATTGGTGACGAATGCAGGATTGATGCTCATGCAGTGATTTGTTCTCATGTAAAAATGGGTGGTTTTAATCATGTCTATTCACATGCAGTCATCGGTGGTGCGCCTCAGGATCTTCAGTTCGATCCCCAAACCACCAGTTTTGTTGAGATTGGCAGTCAAAATGTATTTAGAGAAGGTGTGACTGTTCATCGTTCGACTCAACAGCAAACATCAACCCGAATTGGTTCTCATAATTATTTTATGACAAATTCGCATATTGCTCATGATGTTGAGTTGGCTGATCATTGTATCTTTGCAACAGGTGCAACGCTTGGCGGGTTTGTAGAAGTTGGTGAGCGAGTATTTTTAGGAGGGGGGGTGATGGTGCATCAGTTCTGTCGCATCGGTTGCCTGACGATGATTCGCGGCTTAACTGGAGTAAGCAAAGATGTGCTGCCTTATACAATGCTGGGAGGTTTTCCGGTGCGGCATTACAGGTTGAATGTTGTTGGTTTGCGTAGAGCGGGTGTGCAAGGTGAACGATTGCGTCACTTGTCTCAAGCCTATCGAAATATCAGAAAGCATCATCAAATCGGTGTGGTTGAGACAACACCGGAGGTACGTCATCTCCAGTATTGGCTGAATCAGTCATCCAGGAGAGGTTTGCATGCCTTCCTGACATAGATGGGGAAGACTATCCTCTGCTGATGCTGTACTAATTATTATGGTAGAGGAGATTGGGGGTTGTGTGTCTCAGCTTGAATGTTATCTAAAACGTATTGATATACAATGTAACGTTGATTTTAAAAGTAATTGATCAGTGGATCTATTAGAATCCGGAAAGAGGCAAGGTCATGGAAGATTTGTTGCGCTGTGCAGTCATAGGTTGTGGACATTTGGGAGTTTTCCATGCTCAAAAATACGCAGCACTGCCAGGATGTGAATTGGTTGCAGTTGTCGATATTGATCACAACAAGGCTTTGCAAACTGCCAGCCATTACGGTGGAGAGGCATTGCAGGATTATTCTGTTTTGCTAGGCAATATTGATGCTGTCAGTGTTGTGGTGCCGACCAATGCGCATTATCAGGTTGCCAGTGATTTTATTAACAGTGGCGTGCATGTGCTGGTTGAGAAACCAATGACAACAACGATTGATGAAGCCGATCAGCTCATCGCTCAGGCAGATCGAACCAACGTTATTTTACAAGTAGGGCATCTGGAGCGTTTTAACGCAGCATTGCTAGGTCTGGAATTAGACAATGACAGTCCGCAGTTTATCGAGGCGCACCGTCTTAGCGCGTTCAACCCGCGATCCAATGATGTTAATGTGGTGCTGGATTTAATGATTCACGATATCGACATTATTCTGGATCTGGTTGATTCTGCAATCAAACGTATTGATGCTTGCGGGATTTCTGTTTTGACTGGCGACACTGATATCGCCAATGCGCGTATTGAATTTGAGACTGGCTGTGTCGCCAATGTTACAGCTAGCCGTGTCAGTACAAGAACAGAGCGAAAGATGCGAATGTTTTGTCATCAATCCTATATTTCTCTTGATTATCAGAATCATACTTTAACACAGCGTAAAATCGGACAAGGTACTCAGATCGATGGTATTCCTGAAATTGAAACAGAAAGCTCATCATATGAAGATGGTGATGCATTATTGATGGAAGTAACACACTTTCTGGAGTGCATACGTAATAAATGTGAGCCACTGGTGACTGGGCGCGCTGGGCGGCGAGCACTGGAAACGGCGATACGGATAACCGACATGCTCAATCAGCAGAGTCAGAGTAACAGCAAGTAGCAATCCACGGCTGCCTCTGATGAACGGACTGCAAAATCAACCAGAATCGATTCCACGAATAATGATGATTGCCGGAGAAGCTTCCGGTGATTTGCACGGCGCAGCGCTTTACCGTGCGCTAAAGCAACGCATGAAATCGTTTGAATGCATTGCAATGGGTGGTGTCGCAATGCGTGATGCGGGACTACAAATCGTGGTTGATTCAACTGCTCTTGGGGTGATCGGAATTTGGGATGTATTGACCCATTACATTCCAATACGAGTGGCGTTGCAGCGTGTAAAAAAAAACCTGGACAGCTTTTCTCCTGATCTTTTGATCTGCATTGATTACAAGGAATTTAACTTTCGAATTGCTAAATATGCAAAGTCACGCGGTATCAAGGTATTGTTTTATGTGAGTCCACAAGTTTGGGCGTGGCGCCCGGGCAGGGTTGATAAGTATGGCGAAGTGATTGATATGATGGCAGTTATTTT
>DRLZ01000400.1 GCA_011322755.1 Crenotrichaceae bacterium | reverse complement strand
TCTTTGCTCATAGTCCATCAGCAGCTAAAGATAATCTAGGTAAAATAAAAACCAGGGTTTCAGCTCTTTACTCATTTCCTCAACGAGGCAGGATTGTCCCTGAGCTTAAAGAACATGGAATTCTGCAATATCGAGAGCTGATCGTACCTCCCTGGAGAGTGATCTACCGCATTTCAGGGCAGTCTGTTTATGTATTATCGGTTATTGATTCTCGACGAAATGTTGAGGATATTCTACTTCAGCGATTAGTAAGAGAAAAATAATGCTGATAACGACATCTTCTCTCTCAATTTAAATGGCGCTGCTCAATGTTGTAAAAAATTTCTCAACAAATCATGTTCATGCGCAGTAAAAATTACTTCTGGGTATATTGTACTTCTACAACGTCAAATTCTATGCGTCGCATGCCCATAATTTCTTCAATTCACTCTATTCGTCTATTGTCTATGCGGTGATTCAAGGCAATTGGGCAAGGCTGCACACTTGCTATTCTTTATATAACATGTGCATATAATTGTACATGTATAAGCTCTTTGCTATACTGCACTAAAATGAAATTTAGCGAGGTGAAAATGCAAATCATTTCCTTTACTGAGGCAAGGAATAATCTTAAATCTGTGTTAGATCGAGTCATCAATGATGCTGATTGTACCGTGATAACAAGGCGGGATACAAAGGATGCTGTTGTCATGTCACTAGACTATTATGATAGCTTGATGGAAACAGTGTATCTGTTGAAATCCCCGGCAAATGCAGAGCATCTTCAAAGATCGATTGAACAATTTAATCAAGGAAAAATAAAAGAAAAAGAGCTGATTAATGAGTAGGTGTCTGGCATGGACAGATGAAGCTTGGTCAGATTATATCTATTGGCAATCTCAAGAGAAGAAAACACTTAAACGCATTAACAAATTAATTGAAGCGGTGAAAAGACAGCCATTTGAAGGTATTGGAAAACCAGAGCCTTTAAAAGAGAACCTGTCTGGCTTTTGGTCTCGTCGAATTGATGATACGCATCGACTTGTTTATGCGGTTACTGAAACCCATCTTACAATCATTTCATGTCGCTATCATTATTCACAAAAAGGCTAACCAAGGAAACCTGGCTGAAAGCCAGAACGATACGCCGTTAACAGGGCTGCTGTATGCAGCCCATTGATGTGGGGCGTTATGATGAGAAGCAATCTATGGATTGCTGAATGTTAGCTTCACCTATCACTGTATGGTAAGGTAGCTCAAGAAGATGGCGTCGTTTGGCGCTGAAGAAAATTCCTCAACAAATCATGTCCATGCGCTGTTAATATGGATTCTGGATGGAATTGTACGCCTTCGATGTCGTATTGTTTGTGACGAACGCCCATGATTTTACCTGGATTTTTTATCTCTCTTCTTTCACTTAGTGGTTACGAAGCGGATTGGTAAGCCAGCTTCACTTGCTTACTTCACGTTACATTGGTTTCATTTCCTATCTCAGTGTACGACTCAATAGGGATGATTAATTTCTTTTTGATATTTTTGCCTTTTGAGTGGATGGCTTCATATTCAAATTCGATATTCTTTAAAACGCTAGCTTCAAAATACTGTTCTCCGCAATATTCGCATTGCTGGCACGGCACGTCGTCAATGATAATGTATTTACCGTCTTTCTTGTATGTATACTGAACCAGATTCGGTTTGAAATTCTTGTTTCCGCAAAAATGACAAATACTCATCTTCATGCTTAACCTCTTTCATAAGGGTTTTTAAACTTAGGTGGACCAGGAATGTACACTGTTATGATTGTCATGGTATGACCTTGTTTGCCGCAAACAATATGTATTGGTTTTCCCGTATTCAGTAAATCCGACTACCAGACAACTTTCTCCTCTACCTGTATCTGGATATTGTTCTAGGATTTTCCCATTTAACAGTGCATTTTCAATCTCTGTGATTGTCAGATTATCATTTTGCCGTTCTTGATCGCCATGCCTGGAAACGAAATATTCGGAATTTCTGGTTTTAGCTTTTATCCATTCTTCGTTTATCATATGAATAGTTAATGACTATTTTGATGAGTGGTGCCAAGCTCTATGGATTTATTATCCACAACCAAAGAGGGATATTAATGTAGGGATCGCCAGAATGAGGATTCTTCATACCGCAATATTGATTAAGTTCTGACTCAACGCCGCAGAAAATTCCTCAACAAATCATGTCCATGCGCCGTCAGAATTGACTCAGGATGGAATTGTACGCCTTCGATGTCGTATTGTTTGTGACGAACACCCATGATTTCTTCAAAATCGCCGTTGTCGTCTGTTGTCCAGGCGGTCATTTCCAGACAGTCGGGCAGGCTGTCTTTTTCGATAACCAGCGAGTGGTAGCGGGTTGCTGTGAACGGGTTGGGTAGATCTTTGAAGACGCCGGTGTTGTGGTGGTGGATTTCTGAGGTCTTGCCATGCATGATGCGTTTGGCGTGGACGATTTTGCCGCCGAAGACCTGACCGATACTTTGGTGGCCGAGGCACACGCCGAGTATTGGATAAACGCCTTTCAATTCGTCGATGACTTGCATGGAAATACCAGCCTGATCCGGCGTGCAAGGACCGGGGGAGATGACGATTTTTTGCGGCTGGAAAGTGTCGATGTCTTTCATGGTGAGCTCGTCGTTGCGGTCGACCAGTACGAACGCGCCCAGCTCGCCCAGATATTGGACGAGGTTGTAGGTGAAAGAATCGTAGTTGTCGATCATTTGTACGCGGATTCCATCAGTCATGATGCTTGCTCCTGATCCAGTCCTGCTTCTGCCATGGCGACTGCGCGAAAAATGGCGCGACCTTTGTTCATTGTTTCATCCCATTCATTACGTGGAACCGAGTCGTAGACGATGCCGGCCCCGGCTTGTATGTGTAATTGTTCATCTTTAATTACCGCGGTGCGGATGGCGATTGCGGTGTCCATGTTTCCTGACCAGCCAATATAGCCAATGGCGCCAGAATAGATGCCGCGCTTGATTGGCTCCAGCTCATCAATGATTTCCATGGCGCGGATTTTAGGCGCTCCGCTGACTGTTCCGGCAGGGAAGGTGGCTGCAAGTACGTCAAATGCATTTTTGTCGGCTTGCAATTTGCCGTCAACATTGGAGACGATGTGCATGACGTGTGAATAGTATTCGACGCACATATTCTCTGTGAGTTCGACTGTGCCAATTTGCGAGACTCTACCCGCATCGTTGC
>DRLZ01000399.1 GCA_011322755.1 Crenotrichaceae bacterium | reverse complement strand
GTCTTGTAAGTAGTCAATATTCAACGACTGGTCAGCAAACATGACTCCAATTAAAGCGATATCCGCGAGATTGAGAGTTGTTGATAATGCATCAAGGCAAGCGTACAGATTGTCTAGATCAAACAGACCAATTTTTATGAAATCAACCCCGGTTTTTGCTGTTTTTTGAATCGCAGGAATAACAATTTCAGGTAATAACGGCAAGTCGCCTATGGTTGCGCTGACTCGACTGTCTGGATGTAATGCAGTGACGATTTCAGTGATTATTTTGGTTTCAATGGCGCCTAATGCGCCTGTTTGCGGGTTTTTCAAGTCAATAATATCCGCGCCAAGTTGTTCAGCCAAGATGGCTTCCTCAATCGTGCTGACACTGGCTAAAAATTTGGTCATGATTGTGCGTTGTTACCTTTGTGGTTAGTGTCTGTGTTCGCGTCTAAATTGGTCAACTGCCTGCATTAGCCATTCCCAGGCCTCAAGTTCACGTTCACCTGCGCATTTGTTGATGGCAATTTCAAGATACTCAAGCTCGGAATTGATTTTTTGCAGCGGTAACATGGATAATCGGCTGACTAATATCGCTGCTTCAAGTACGGCGAATTGGGCTCGATTAAACCCTTTGAAGGGCAGGTGAGTCTGCTGGTGGACTATTTTACAATACAATTTAGGGCGTTGATGATCATTTTCAACGTATACCAGCTCAAGCTCCTGATGTGACAAGCAATTCTCCAGTCGTTTCCCATTGACGACGACAGTATCGGTTAGCGGCCAGTCACGTCGGCCGGTCAGGCAACCGGCAAATACACGGACATCATCGGTGTGATTCATCACCGCGTGTCGGGTTGCCAGAATATGATCCAGTGTAGTTGATGGACGAAACGGCATAATGATGTAATGATCGTCGTCCACATGGACACCCATTGGAGAAATGTGGACATACCCATTTTTACCAAGTGAGGTGATGATGGTTTCCTGAATCATTGTTTGACCGGTTTGTCTTTGTCTTTGTCTTTGTCTGGTTTTTTCATGGTTGAGCCTGCCTGTTTTTGCTGCTCAAGATCTTTTTCAACAGCATCGGCAACACAGCCCCAGTCCAGCACTTCATCCTGTACGAAGCGTTTGTCTAACTGTCTTGCGACCTGAGCGCGGCCGAGCTGTACACCAAGATAAAAAGCATGCCCGCTGTCATTGTCAAGATCCAGCTCAGGGAACAAATCAAAAGGATCTTCCGCACTATGCAAGCCATCGCGATTGTAGATGTGAATACCTTCTGCTGTGGTTTGGATTCGATAACTCGGGTCTCGTATTTCGGCTGCCAGTTCAACAATTTCTTCATAGTGATAAGGGTAGGGCGCAGTATCATGCAACGCCATCAACCCATCATCAATATGTTTCGGCAGACTTTGCATTCGATGTGCAGCATACAGGATACGTCTTGCCCTGTCTGCCTCCCGAATGGCTGTGCAGGCGTGGCGACTGACTTGCGTTGCGAGGATTGCAGTGATATTAAGCTCGGAACAAATACCTAACAGCAAAGCATTCATCCCCACAGTATCGGCATGAGTTAATTCAGTGATGTTACCGACACCCATGAGTATTTGAGCTTGGGGGTGTTGCTGACGTACTTGATAATAACGCTGGATGGATTCAGTGAATCCGAAATGAATCGGGTCAAGAATGGGATCAACGTAGTATTGCTGGCCTTTTTTATCCATTAATTGCATGGCGCGATCCAGCGATGCCAGGTCGCCATGGGTTTCGGGGATAAGGATGGGTGTAGCGCTGACCTGTTCAGTAATCCACAGAGTCGATTCAGAAAGACTCAGCATATAATCAGCACCTGCTTTTCCTCCGCGTAGTAGATCACCCTGATTTAGCGAGTCAATGCTGACCTGAAAGTTTTCAGATTTCAAGACCTGAATCGCTTCTTCCAGATGTGGAAACGGCGTATCTGGCAAACAGCCGATGTCAATTACATCGGCGCCTTCGCCTCGATAATACAACGCTTGCGAGACGATCTCATCAATACTCATCTGTGGAGCATCAGTGATTTCTGCAAAAATATGAACGTTGTACTCTGACAGGTCAGGGCGTTGCAAGGTTTTTCCAAAATAAGCAGGCAAGTCTTTCAGTTCATCCGGGCCACGTTCAAATGGAATGCCAAACAAGGTCGTCAGAGCATCCAGATCGCCACGACAGCGTCCAGGTAGAATCACCCGGTCAGCACCATCGGTTTGCTTCAGGCGGCGTTGAATCATGTCACCGGTAATTAATGCCGCAACTTTTACACCAAGTTGGTGTACGCTGTAACTGAACTCAGTTGGCTGCATTTCTTCCAGAACTTGATGGAGTCGTTTTTCTGCAAGCTTTCCGGTGATAAATAGAATATGTTCAGTTGAATTGTCGGATGTCACAATGCCAAGTAAATACAATAATGATTGGTTATATTATGACATGGAAGCGAGTACATACGTCAGTTACAGGCTTCAATGAGCAATTTGTACACAGCTTTTCACTTATACTCTTTTTCATAGAGCGCAGTGTGGTCAAGTATTTTTGAGATGATAACTGATAGAAAATTATCTAGATTCTCGTTTTTATAGATTTTAGTTTGATTGAGTATGCGAAGCAGCAGAAGCTGAAGCTTTGCTATTGTATTGTTGATCACCAGGTTGTTATGGCTCTGATTGGTTTGAGCATACACTTTTGGAAAAACCAGTTCCTCGCTCTGGTTTTGAATGAGTTCAGTTGCAGCTAATGTACGCGTCATATCATTTATCAGCATTGCGCTTGAAAGTCGTTTGAGGGGAACATTCGACTGTCGAACAACATACCGGCTAGTTGCGTTTTGTGGATTGCTGATTCTGTACCCGGTGCCAATCCATTCACCAATTTCTAGCGTCGTTATAGGTATTAGGATATTTTCACCTGATTCAATATGCTTTCTCAGTATTAACTTGAAGCTGCGATCAAATAGCAACGTCTCAAGCTGAGGCAAGTTGTGTTTGCTGAGTAATATGATGGGTACAGATTGATCCAATGCTTGCTTGAAAACCTGCAGTGTAGAGATACTTTTTCCTGGAAGTGATGAATTGCTTAGAAAATAATCGAGTGTTTGTCCGCTTGCTGTCGATGCCATTATTCTTAACGAATCTGTTATTTGTTGTGTATGCTCGAGATCATTAGATAAAGGTACAAAATCCATGTTTTCGGTATTGATTTGTACTCCTCCAAAGCTGACAGTTGCTGTTTGTCCTAACCAGCGGTTGGTGATCAGTTGAGTGGAAACGGTTAAAAAGCCAGGGTATGAAGTGATTTTGGCTTGTGATAGATTGCCCTGGTATTGGTCAACTGATGTTAACAAGTTACTCAATGATGTTGCCGTATTGATGAGAATCTGGCTGGGATTGCGTGTTAATACTTCTAACCATTGTTTTACAGAAGCTGTAGTGCCTGCATGCAAATGGATGGAGATGGACTCTCCGGAAATAATTCCAGAACTTGTTTTGTTGATCTTTCCATATCGATCCTGACTGAAAAACTGTAAATGATATGTTTGGCCAAGGGCAACTGCTTTACCTGTTGCAATGACTTGTTGATCCACAACCAGCGTTGGTCTTACTTTAATCAGATAAGCTGGGATGGATTCTGGTAATCCTGTTAGGTCAATCTCTGCACCTGTTTTCACCTTTATCCCCAGGAAACGATTTAACAATTCGCTGTCTTCTGGTGTTGCAGGCTGAAAAACGAATTTTACTGATTTCCCAATGAGTTCATCATAAAATGACTTGAATTTGAATATTAGGTGTTTTGATTGTTTGCCTGTGCTGGTTAAACGTATCTGAAATGATCGACGTAGACTGTCTGGCAGCTGAACTGACCGGAAAGCAACTGAAGCGACATGATATGCCAATGATTCAGGTAGATGATCCACATAATCTGTATTTTCATTAGGATCGATATAATCAGTAGAGCTGGTTAGTTCTTGGTATTGACTTAGCGCCTCATTGATTTGTTGATACTCAGCTTTTTCTGCAGCTTGAGCAAATTCCCGGAACAAGTTTGTGTCGATGGAAAGGAAACGTTCAGCTTGTATGTTAACACTTGCAATATATTTCTCAGCGAGTTGTTCGGCATGAGAAAACACTGTCGAGTCCAGTTTGGTTTTAGGTTGCCAGTAAACTGATTGATGGCAACGATTAAAGCTGGGATCTAAAGCTATCCAGCGAGAATTCTCTGATGGGGCGTCAAGCCACGCTTCAACCCAGATATGTTCAAGCAAAACTACTTTTCTCGCTTCGCGTTCATTGACTAGCTGATAATGAATTCCACCTTGTTTGAGTAATGCCAGAGCCTCTGCTAATGTGTCGAGACGACCTAGCCAGAAAAGCAAATCCGATTCACTGACTTTGATCTTTCCATAAACATAACGTGCTGGAATTTTAAGTTGGCGTAAGTTGTTAATCATAGATGAAGTAATATCAAACGCATTGGCAGAATCTATGCGATGCTCAAGTGATCGTAAATCGTGGTTTTGGAGTGCACCGTGTACAGGTTTATAGCGTAAATGGCAATGATCCATGTAGACTGAAAATATGCGCTGTTCAGCGGTATTGTTTTCTTGCATGTTTGCATAAGCCAACTCTTTTCCTTTTGAAATAGGAGTGTTGGGGAGATAGTCTACAAGATTCGGTTGTGCTGAACTTGCCGAATGATTTGTTTTGCTGGATTTTAATGTTGGCACGACGTGTTGTTTTTTAATGTCTGCCGAGTCCAGTTGGTTGAATTCCTGTTGATATAGGACAAGATAATGAGCCAATGCAGCTAAATTCTTTTGCAAGTGATCAGGATCGTCACTGTTACTAATGTTTCGCGTTAATTGATTGAGGTGTTTATGTTGTTCCGTGATAGATGCAACAAAAGCATCGTGACGAGTAAGAATTCTCTTTGAAAAATGACGTGCCAGCATAGCGCGCCTTTTTGAGAGTTGATTAAAAACAAATTCAAAACGTAAATTCAGTTTTTGTACCAAAAGCGCTATGTCTTGTTTAGACTGTTGCCAGTGATTGCTATTTATTTGCCCGGTATTGTTATGCAGTAATTGAATGAAAGCTGTAAAATGGTTTAAGCGTTTGGTTAATTCGGTTTCAGCCGTATTGGGGAAAATAGTTAGTCGTAAACGTTCAGCCACATTCCCTTTCCACAACTGACTGTCAATAGATATTTTGATGACAATTGCCAGGATAAGGGAACTGCATATACTCAGTAAGAATCGCATTGTAGCTCTCAAAGTAATATTACGGGGTGATACACTGGTTAATTCTTGAGTATAGATTAATAGTGTCGAAATGTTTGAAATGAAAATAATTGGTTTGGGTGTTAATAGTACTGGGTTTTTTCCAGATATTTGAGATGCACCCACATGCTTGTGATGATCTACTCATTTAGGTAGTATGACTAATTGTATTTTATCTAACCTGGTTTGTGCATGCACTCCTAATCCAAATTTCTCACCAATTTGATGAGGCTTTGCTAGCTCTTTGAGCACACGTCATATCGAATTCAACCGGGAATACATCTGGTTATTCCACTCCTTCAGTTAACGTCCTGTCACCCAAAATAGTCACGTAATCATTTTACCGGCTGGTGAGATGTATGTGCTAGACACATTTGTCCCGTACCCTTTTTTGTCAACTCATGATTGATGTGAATAGTTCGCAGAAATTTCTTATTTTTACATTTATAGTGATATGCAATGAGAGAAGAAAGAATGACAGAAATTGTTGGATAACAAGCTAAACACATAGCGTTAAAAGTCATTCTTGATTATTAGCCGAATGAAATAATACATAAGCGAATAAAAATGAATGAAAATAAACCATTACTTGATGGCCTTTGCGCTGACAATATAGACGAAATAAAGCATTTTGGAATTACTCGTACTTATAAAAAAAAATCTATCATTTTTTTTCAAAACGATGATAGTAATTCGCTTTATTTTATAGAACAGGGGCAGGTTAAAATACAGGTGCTTGGTAAAACCGGTCGTACCAATCTTTTGAGAATCCTTGGGCCGGGAGAATATTTTGGCGAGCTGGGATTACTTGATGAAAAACCGCGATCGACGACAGCGGAAACACTCGTCGATTCACAAATAACGGTGATTAGTAAAACACAGTTTATTACCTGCCTGACCAATAATCCCATACTTTACAGCAGGCTGATTTCTGTGTTGACCGAACGTATTCGTCACTTGACGAATGAACTGACAAATAGTCGCATCACAAATTCATATATTTGCTTTCGAACCAAGCTCTATGAACTTGCTACTGAGCAGCCTGATGGAACTTATATTCTCGAGCAATCTTTGACACAACAGGACTTAGGCGATTTTGTAGGGACTGCTCGGGAAAATATCAATCGATTTGTAAAAGCATTAAAACAAGGAGGTTATCTCACAGTGAGTACACGAGGGAAATGGATAATAGAGAAGCCTTTACCTCACAACTGGTGATTGATATCGAAGATTGAGATGGTCGTTTTTACTAGAACGTAATGGATAAACACAAGACCTTAACGAGGTCTTGTTTACAAGAGAGACATAACCTGGCCTATTGTAATAAATGCTGAGTTATCGTCATTGTTGAGAACAAATTGAAATACTGAAATAAGGAACTGCCTGACTGACAGCGTTGAAGTGAACGATTTTGAAGTAGAGCTGGATGATTTCGATGGTTCGAGTTCGAGAAGAATAGTTGATGTGCTTTTACAAGTACGAAGAGAACACGAAATTTCAATCTCTTTGCAGCCAGCATAGATATGATCGAACAGGTTTAAAGGAAAATCAGCAATGCATTCTATCTCCAGATCGTATTATGTCTTTAGTCTTATTGCCTGTCTGCTGATGACAAATTCCACCCAGGCTTATGATTTGCCCGGTGTAAATCTTGGGTTTACGAGTTTTCTGGATGGAGCGCCTCCGGCGGGGAAGGGGTTCTATTTTTCACAATATTTGCAATACTGGAATCCAGATAAATTTGCCGACAAAAACGGGAATGACCTTTTACCATCATTTGCTGATGAAGACTTGAGTGCCTGGATCAGTCTCAGTCAATTCATTTATCAGTCTGATAAAGAGTTGCTCTTTGGTGGGAAATGGGGAATTGATGTCATTGTTCCTTTTTTATCCCTGGATCTTGATTATGATGTCAGCGGCACATCTAATTTTCCACAGGATAATGGTAATGGACTGGGTGACGTTGTTATCGGACCTTATCTACAATGGGATCCTGTTATGGGAAAAAACGGTCCGGTTTTTATGCATCGTTTTGAGTTTCAGGTTATCGTGCCCACTGGAAAATATGATTCAAACCGGGAAATCAATCCAGGTAGTAATTTTCTTTCATTTAACCCCTATTGGGCTGGGACATTATTTCTAACTCCGCAGATATCGACCTCTACACGTATTCACTATCTCTGGAATGCAAAAAATAACAGTCCTAACAGAAACTTTGTTGCTAACGGCGCACGTAATACTCAGGCTGGACAGGCTATCCATCTGAATTTCGATTTGGCTTACGAGCTACTACCAAAACAATTGCGAATTGGAATCAACAGTTACTATCTCAAGCAGATTAGTGATACCAAAGTTAATGGCAAGGGAGTTGGCGGTAGACGCGAACAAGTATTCGGTATTGGTCCAGGACTAGTTTATCATTTCTCTAAACAAGACCATGTTTTCTTCAACTATTATTTCGAATTATTTGCTGAGAACCGGGCATATGGCAATCGCCTTAACCTGCGATTTGTTCATCACTTTTAACTGAAAGTTTACGAACTGTTTAGCTTGCCTCTGTGCTCTCTATTTACTGCGTCGAACGTACATATTAATGTCGTAAACCACGTATTTTTGTCTGATATTTCCAATATTAACTTACACTTCGAATAATATAGACCTCTGAAAAACTATCGGGGCTTCCTGTAATTTCCTTCTGTCTGATGTTTTTAAGCAAGCATTTAAAAATCATAATTCGACTATTCCACTCCGAGAAATATAGCTATTGATGTGTGTTTATAATGCAAGATATCAATAGTCCTTGTATTTCCGTTTTGTCAAGTGCATATCTTACATGCGTGCAGTGCAGTTTATCACTTTGATTGCTGCTTCAATAAGATAAAGTAATACCCAATGTTAATTCATCTAATATAGTCAGTTCTATATAAATAATAGTGCTGTAAAGTAAGGTTAACTATTGATTAACAGACGGGTTTTATTGATAACAATCGTAACAATTTAGACTAGAGGAAATATTATGACTATAAAGTGTTTTAATAAATTAAAATCGTATGGTTTTATACTGATCACAGGGCTGATTGGTGTCAATTTACCAGTGACTTCGATGGCTGGTCAGGTTTTGAAAGTAAAAGGTATAAACGTTACAGGTGCAAATCGGCTTTGTGGTGAAGCAGTGATGCAGTTGAATGGAATACCTGCACCTTTACCGATTGATCTTGGAGGAGATTTTGTCGGTGAATTTGATTCAAACCCAGGCGCTGTTGATGCAATTCCTCTTAGTCCTACCAATTGCGATGACGATATTCTATTAGCAACTTATACTGATGATGGTTTTCTAGGCGCTTTGGGTGTACCTGAAGCAGACGACCGCATTATTAATATACCACTTCGAAATGTACCGGTTAATGCATCCCCGAATGGAGTACGACTCTCGCTACCTCCTCAGGGTGTTCTTCCTGCAAACCCGTTTCCGCCGACAAAAAGCAGTCCTAATGATGAGATTACCTTAGGCAAGTGGTTAGATGCTCGCGGTAATATGACACTAAAATGTCATGCCGATGGTACAGCCGCAGTCAGAATATTTTTTCGAAACCTGATTGCAAATGGCATCTACAGTATGTGGGCTTTATGGGCAACAACACCTCCTGGAGCACCTGGCCCTACAATGGTGCCGCTGCCATTTGGTGGTGTTCCAAATGTATTTGTTGCTAACAAACAAGGTCGCGCAAAGTTTATACGCAAACTGGCATCATGCCCACTGGACACCACACCAGACGGGTCGCAACTACTATTTGTTAGTACCGCATATCACTCGGATGGCAGTCTTTATGGAGCCACAGCTGAATTACCGGCAGTTCCAGTTAGTTTTCGGCAACCGGATGGCACAATTTTCCAAAGCACCTTGCCACCAGGTGTCGTTGATCACGATGTAATGAATTTTCCGATTAACGCATCATTACTCTAATGGTTAGCGACTTACTTTGAAGTAACGAGTGTGCTGTTATCAGGATTCACAAGGCGTTTTATGAAGGAGTGGAAAAGTCTGTATTTTCGACTGAATAAAATTTCTTGTGGATCTAAAAAACAGCAAAGACGTTTCAAAGTACTTGGAAATCAACCCATCATACTTTGGTGACGAGCCGCAGAACAATACTGACCAAAACTCAACTGTATCTGGCGTTAATGAGTGATGAGTATCAGTCATGCGACAAGCAAAAAGAATTCAGGAGTTACAAATGATTATTCGATGTTTAGACAAAATTATTGGAACGTCACGCGACGTTGAATGGGGAAATGGTAACAGTCGACGTTTTCTGATTGAGAAAGACGGTATGAGTTATTCGCTGACTGACACAATCACCAAAGCTGGCACCAAGTCTCTGTTGGAATACAAGAATCATTTAGAAGCATGTTATTGCATCGAGGGCACTGGAGAAGTGCATGACATAAAAACGGGCGAAGTTCACCAGATTTCACCTGGAACAATGTACGCACTGAATGAAAATGATGCACATTATCTAATAGCCAAAGATGAAGACTTACGCCTTGTTTGCGTATTTTCTCCGGCTTTAAAAGGTAATGAATCTCATAAACTCGCTGATACGCAAAGTTCAGCATATTGATTTGACACTGATCGCTTATGTTTTGCGCTAATTGCGTTGAAACAGAGTAGTCATTGATAACAGGCACTAACGAAACTGGAAATACAAGATGAACTGGAATGAACAGCAACTTGCTTTACAAAATACTGTTTCACAATTGGGAGCAGAACTTAGCAAACATCATATTGAATGGGATAGACGTGCTGAATTTCCCCGAGAAAAATGGCAGTTAATCAGCAAATCCGGTGTCCTTGGACTCCTGTTTCCAGAGCAATATGGCGGTACTGGGCAAGACTTACTGACAAGTATGGGCGTGTTGGAACAACTCGGTCATTGTTGCGAGGATGCAGGTCTTAATTTTGTCACTTCAACACAAATTGTCAGTATTGGCATTCCCTTGCTTCGATTTGGCACTGATGCTCTAAAGCAAAAATATTTACCCGACATTTGCTCTGGAGAGCGGATTTGTGCACACGCGATTACCGAACCGAGCGGTGGTTCAGATGCATTCAATATGTCGACAACGGCCATTTTTGAAAATGACAAGTACATATTGAACGGTAGCAAAGCCTTTATTAGCAATGGTCCAATTGCGGATCTGTTCGCAGTCTATCTGCTGTCTGATAAAAACAAAGGTGTGATGGGGGGCAGTTCGGTCTTTTTGGTGGAACGCGGTACACCGGGATTTGAAATTGGCGAACCAATCGAAAAAATGGGACAGAGAACGTCACCGTTATGCGAACTTCGGTTCAATAATTGTGAAATACCGGTTGACAACCTGCTCGGTAATATCGGCATGGGTTTCTCAATTCTGGATTATGTAATGAAACATGAGGTTCTATGCTCATTCATTATTAATGTCGGTGAGATGCAACGACGACTGGAAAAATGTATCGACTACGCGAGAAACCGTAAGCAATTTGGCCAACCGATTGGTTCATTTCAGTCTGTCGCGAATAAAATCGTCGACATGAAAATTGGAGTAACCCAATCGCGTGAAGCCTTGTATCGTGCAGGAAAACGTGTTCAAAACAAACAGAATGCGACCATTGATCTGGCGATAGCAAAACTGGTAACCAGTGAAAACAACGTGACGTCTGCGCGGGATGCAATACAAATATTTGGCGCAAATGGCTACATGGTTGAATACGGAATTGAAAAAGATTTGCGGAATGCGATAGCTGGAACCATTTACTCGGGATCGTCTGAAATCCAGCGCAATAGAATTGCAAGCATGATAGGGCTATGAAAATGATGGTGCTTGATTATTTAAACCTGGCTGCTGAGGCCACTCCTGATAAGACAGCAATAATCTGCGGCGAGCAGCGTCTTAGTTACAAACAACTTGATCAGTTATCTGAAAAAATTTCGATTGGGCTAAAAAACCTTGGGGTTGTGCCGGGTGAAAAGATAGCGATTTACATGGATAAATCGCTGTTGGCTGTTATCTCGATCTATGCAATTTTGAAAACAGAATGTTGTTATGTGCCGATCAGTCCTGATAGTCCATGGTCTCGTGTTACCGGGATATTGAACAATTGCGTGATTCAACATTTATTGATTGATGATCAGCTCAATCATGAAACACAAACACTGTTTCATAATGCCAAGGTTAACACCGTATCAGCAAGACAATTGCTTGAGACCATTAACACCACCAGACAAAGTGTCCTGACAAGACCAGGAGCCAATGGGACAGATCCGGCTGCAATCCTGCATACATCAGGTTCTACAGGTGTTCCTAAAGGCGCGGTTATCACCCAGAAAAACCTGGCAGTTTTTGTATCATGGGCAATCTCAGCTTTTGATCTGGATGCAGATGACCGATTATTAAGCCATGCCCCATTACAGTTTGATTTGTCGTTTTTTGACTTGTTTGCAGCTGTTGCAGCCTCCGCGACAGTTGTTCTGGCAACGCCGGCGGATACCGTAAATGCGTCGCGCATGGCACAACTTGTGAATGATACCGGGGTAACCATCTGGCAATCAGTACCTTCCGCTTTAACCTTGCAAGTAGTCTCTAACAGTACTTATAAACAACCTGAAATCATGCCGAATGTGCGCTGCGTTCTGTTTGCTGGTGAACGAATGCCCAGACAAACAGTGTTGAACATTCCAACACTTTTCCCTAATGCAGATTTCTATAATATTTACGGATGTACTGAAACCAATAATACCTTTATGTACCAGCTTCCTGCTGATGTTTCAAAAGCACCCGACCCGCTTCCCCTGGGGAAAGTTCTTCCACATATCCAGCATCGGATTGTGGATGAATACGGTGTCAATGTAAGCCCCGGAACAAAAGGTCATCTACTGGTCGCAGGTGAGACGATGATGATCGGATATATTGGTCTGGACGAGGCCGGAATATCAATTTACAACAACAGTAACTGCATCAATGGTTTTTACCAGACCAATGATATTGTCTCAGTAGAAAATGACGGTAATGTTTATTTTCATGGCAGATTAGATAATGTCATAAAAAGCAATGGTTACCGTATCAATCTAATGGAAATCGAAGACCAGTTATGGCAATCAGGAAAGTTTGTCGAAGTCGCCGTGTTATGCGAAGCGGATGATCTGATTGGAAATCGAATCATTGCTGTTTTGAGACCTGAATCAGAACACACCTGCTCAGTACTTGATCTGAAGATCTATTGCGCACAAACATTGCCGAAATATGCAATTCCCCACAGTTTCTATTTTTCCAGCACTGTGTTGCCAAAAAGTAGCACCGGTAAAATCGACAAGCACCAGGTTGCACAACTGTGGCAATCTGCCGTTGGTTACTAACGCCATATGATAACAAGGAGCGAATGATGAACACACAACAACGAATCAGCCAGTATATTGCTAAAGAATTTCTTCAAGACGAGGGTAGTGTCAGTGAGATACCAGAAGATCTGAATCTATTGGATGCTGGTATTGTCGATTCGCTTGGCTTACTTAGAATCGTAGCATTTCTTGAAGAAGAAATGCAGGTCGTAATCGAGCCGGAAGACATGATTCCTGAAAATTTAAAATCGATTCATGCGATTACTCATTTGATTAGCCCTCAATCGGCTGAGGTGTCGTAACCATGGAGAGTCTATTCCTGAAAAAGATTTGTAGTGGCACGACAGAACCAGATAAGCAGGAATTTTACTCTTTTCTTGATCGTGTCATGCAAGGCAAGACAGCTCGACAGGAAGTTGTCGCTTTTCTGGCAGGGTTATCTGCCAGACCGTTAAGCACAGACTGCATTGTTCATTTCGTTTCGTATATTCATGACTATAGCCCGCCCAGAATGCTTGCTGGTAGTCAGGGCGCAGTCAATATCGTAGGAACTGGTGGTGGCATCAGCACCTTTAACGTTAGCACTGCTGCAGCGATTGTAGCCAGTGCGGCTGGCGCGAAGATTCTTAAAAGTGGATCGACAGCATATAACAGCCAATGTGGCTCGCTTGATGTGTTAAAAGCATTGCAGGTGCCACTGGTGAAAACTGAAGCGGAGCTATCAGAAATGATACAGGAACTTGGAATTGGCTTTGTTCCCAGCACACACTACAGCAAGGTATTACAACGACTCGCTGCGATGGTCGCTCCGCTTGCATTTCGGGATATTGCAGGATTTGTGAATAAAGTTGGGCCATTATTATGCCCTTATCAGGCATCAGCCCAGGTTATGGGTGTTAGCCAGCGTGACGATTTAATACTATTTTCCAGTGCGGTTGAACAGTTAAATTGTACTAAAACTTTGCTTGTGCAGGCAGAAATTGGCATGGATGAATTTTCCAGTATTGGAATCAACCATTGTCGATTGATTGACCGGCAGACTAAAAGCTTTAGCCTCCCTGGTCCATCAGGAAAGTGTAATGAGGTGTCAATTGCTGAGCTTGCTGGTGGAAGTATTCCTGAAAACACAGCGATTTTACGCAATATTCTGTCAGCTAGTCGAAAAGGTGTTGCCCGCGAAACTGTTATTCTTAATAGTGCGGCGCTGTTATATATGGCAGGTATTACAAGTAGTATCGAATCAGGAATACAGCGTGCTGCTGATGCGATTGACCAGGGCAAGGCAATCAATCAGTTGCAACGTATTATCGACTGGGGCAATAAGTACTCACAGCATCGTGCATCATTTGTAACGGCATGTTGAGCACAGAGATAACAATGAGTAACAACAATTTTATCAATGCTCTTCTCGGTTACAGAACAACGGGCAAGCTGCCGATTATCGCAGAAATAAAAGCCTCGACGCCACAATCCCCTGATTTGTTGCAACAACGCTCAGTAACCAGTATTGCGAGACAATACGAATCAGCAGGTATGGCTTGTATATCAGTTGTAACCGGTCGATGGTTCGGGGGGTCAACCAATTTACTGGAACAAGTCGCTGTGGCAACATCGCTTCCAATTTTACGCAAAGATTTTATTGTTTCCTGCTCGGCAATCAATCATTCCAGACAGTTAGGTGCTAGTGCAGTGTTGCTTACCAAAAAACTGATTGAAAAAAAGACGCTCGAGCGCTTGATAGATCATACGTTAACGCTGGGGATGACACCTTTTGTTGAAGTTGATTCGTTAACCGAATTGGATGGCTTGCAACTTGATGAGCAAGTTGTTGTAGCGGTTTGTAATCGTGATATCCGCACCAGAGAGACAGATGATGGTGATATTTCAACAAGCTTATCGCTTCTTGAGCATGCGCAGATAACCGGCGCAGGGGCAGTGGTTAGCGCAAGCGCAATTACCAGCGCAGAGGAAGCCAGTCAGTTGATTAATGCTGGATATAACGGACTTCTAATCGGGACTGCTTTCTTACAAGCAGCTAATCTTGGTCAACATCTGAATCAATTTTCTCAAGCTCTTGTTCTCAAGTAGTTGGAATCAGAGCTGGTCGGGGTGAGCGAAGTAGTTACAGTAAAAATACAGTAAATATTACATTGTATTACTGTGATAAATATCATATTTGTTATGCAAGCGAGCCGATATTATATGAGCAGCATAAAGAGACGACTCAGCAATATAACGATATACGGAGTAATCCAATGGAAATGCACACGCATGCAAATTCATATCAGGTAAAAATATGTGGTACCACAGAACAGTCCGAGTTGAACATGCTGGATGAAGCCGGTGTTGATTATGCGGGACTCTGGTTTCTGGTTCCAGATGGTAAATACTCGCTAGACAGACAACAGTTGTTAAAATTAAGCAGAACCCCTCTTCGCCAGCTTAAATGCATTGGCGTAACCACTGAAAATGATCCGGATGTGATTGCGAAATTTGTGCAGGATTCCAATCTTTCCGGCATTCAGCTGCATGGTTTTCAATTACCAAAACAAGTACAAAAGATTAAAAACCGCCTGGGTGATTGCAAGTTACTTAAAGTGTTACACATTCAAAAAGGTCGATGTCTGGAAAAACCCTTGCTTCGAGAGTATGCAAAGTGTGGTGTAGATGCGTTTATTCTCGATAACTTTATTTCGCGTCAGCAGTCAGGTAGTACTGGCGAACGAATTCCTTCTCAAACAGTTGAGGAACTCGTGGAAATACTAGGATCGGAACGTTTGTTTCTAGCCGGAGGCATGGATGATCATGGCATACAATCAATGCGCTCATCTTTGCCTTTGCTCGGCGTCGATATCGATTCAGGCGCGCGTATTGCTTCAAAAATCAATATGGATAAGGTGCGCTCAATTGTTGCTGCTGCCCGTGGCAGTCTCAATGTAGCGGCTTGAAGCGGATGTCGGCACCAATGCCAGGTATGGCGCTTGAGCAAGCATTGATCCAAAGCAGACAGGTTTCGCAAACGGAATTGATTTTTTTTGTCAACGGGGGTG
>DRLZ01000398.1 GCA_011322755.1 Crenotrichaceae bacterium | reverse complement strand
GGCTGTCCGAGAATAGAAGCTTTTCCGCAGTAGGTTCTCTATTCTCGGACAGCCTCCTAGACAACCCTCGTCTACAAGACGAGGGTTTAGTTTCCTCTTTATCTTTAAATCTGATCGATATGTTAGTATTACTGGTACAATTTCATATTTGTTTTTTTACCCTGTAGCATGAACACATCATTCATTTATTATCATTAATTACAATGTTTGTCCTCATAACAGCACCTTTGCGTATAATGTAGCCTATCGTGGTACATTGCACTTCAAAACACTGAACATAACAATTATATGCGGCTGACCGCCGAAAACGCCGCGCCTTTTGCTGTCTCGTCTAAGCTGTGCCACTACACACATCCGATAGCAAGTGAAAGGCTGAGGCTGTTTTATGGCACAGCAAAACATATAATAACCTTGGCAAGAGGTTAACGTAGTCAGAAATCTCAGATAATAAGGCATGGGTATATAAAAATGAGTTTTACAACGCAATCAGAATTAAGAAATATTAAAAAGCATCCTACAGGTTACCAAGTCCAGTTTATAGTACACGGGAAGAGCTATTCCGGGTTTGAAAAAGAGTTACAAAAAGCAATAAAACTTAGAGACAGCATGGAAAAAAAATTAAAGGTTATCCCAAAAGGCGCTTTTAGAAAAACCTTCGAAAAAAATAAAGAATCTTGCATCCCCGGGACAAATACACCAATGCCTGTAGGTATTACATTAAAAATATCTTACAGAAATGACATACAAACCTACGATATTCTCGTCAACTGGAAAGACCACACAGGAAAACAGAGAACAAAAGGGTTTTATTGCTGCAGAGAAACGACCTATTCGCCAAAAAAGATGAAACGGGCATATAATAGAGCATTGAAATTCAGACAAGCCTATGAAAAAGCAGTCTTAGATGAAACATTATCAGAATTTGACCCAATAATGTTTAACTTACAGAACAAATAGTAAATTGTACCCGTAGGCAGCCCGAGAATAGAGATCGTAGCGAGGAAAAACTGGTTAGTACTTTTTCCATTGTTTGAAGCAAGTCGCTGTGTAATTGAACAAAAGAGTGGCAGAAGCTAGCCAATTTAGCTCTTCCGCAATAGGGTTTCTGTTCCAAAACAGCCTTTTGGTACAATTTCCTAAAATCCGTGATTTCAATGCGGATAACAGGGTGTAATATATTGGTTTTACAGAGATTTAAAAATAATACTGGCTTCATCCGTCGGTTATGCGGGTATTTTTTAACCGCTGTGGTATCAAGAACTTGCGCGTTGTGCCGTAGTGAAGTCACTGATTCAGGAATTTAACAGAATAGATCACGATATGATAATTTTACAGTCTATAATAATTATCCTTTTAAACTGTAAAAGTTAAGTTTTCTCTCATTAAAAATAACAATTTGCCCTTAAATAACCCTCCACCTACACCGTTGGCAGGTTCCTCGGCCTATTTGCGACTGCTCACTTATGTGCGACCTTATCTTGGTATCTTCGCATTAAGTATGATTGGCTATCTGTTGTTTGCAATCACACAACCTGCTGTAGCTGTGTTATTGCAAAAAGTGATTGATGCCATGGAAGCCAGAACACCCAATCTGGTGTACTGGATTCCGCCTGCATTTGTTGCTGTCATCGCTGTACGCAGCATCGGCAGTTTTATGGGTACTTATTTTCTGGCAAGAGTATCCAACAACATTATTCACACCCTTCGCTGTGAATTGTTTGACCACTATACAACGCTTCCTGCCAGTTATTTTGATAACGAAAACCCTGGACATATGATTTCCAGAGTCACCTACAATGTTACCCAGGTTACCGATGCTGCAACAGACGCTTTAAAAGTAATGGTGCGAGAAGGCTTAACGGTGATTATGTTGCTTGGTTACATCACCTGGCTTAACTGGCAGCTGTCGCTCATCTTTCTGGCTTTAACGCCCATCATCTGGTTGATTGTCCGCAAGGCGAGTAAACGTTTTCGTAAAATCAGTCACAAGATTCAATCTTCGATGGGCGATGTCACTCATATTGCATCAGAGCTGATCCATGGCTACCGTGTTGTTCGCAGTTTCGGCGGTGAAGATGATGAAAAACAGCGTTTTAAGCAAGCCAGCTATACAAATTTTCGTCAATCATTACGCCTGGCAACTGCAGCCGCTGTGCATACACCGCTGCTACAGCTGATCGTAACGATTGCAATTGCCATTCTTGTCGCGTTGGCACTAACGATGATGAATAATGCCACAACCGGAGAATTTATTGCCTATATCACAGCTGCAATTCTCATCCCCAAGCCAGTACGTCAGCTCAGTTCTGTAAACTCGAAAATACAAAAAGGCATTGCTGCGGCACAAAGTGTGTTTGAACTTCTGGATCAGCCAGGAGAAGCGGATGCAGGTCAGAAGACCATGTCTAAAGCGTCCGGAAAAGTCGTCTTCGATTCAGTCAGCTTTCGTTATCCCAATACTGAAGTCGCCGCATTACATTCAGTTTCTTTTGTCGCTGAGCCCGGACAAACCGTTGCTTTGGTCGGACATTCGGGGAGCGGTAAATCAACGCTAATCAACTTGCTGCCACGATTTTATGATGTGACGAGCGGTGTGATTAAACTTGATGATGTTAATATCCAGCAGTTAAGACTGACAGAACTACGCCGTCAGATATCACTCGTCCCGCAGCAAGTCAGTTTGTTCAACGATACAATTGCACATAACATCGCCTATGGTTCATTATCCAATGCGACGAATGAGCAAATCGAGAGCGCAGCACAGGCAGCCAATGCCATGGACTTCATTGCCAATCTACCTGATGGCTTGAACACGCTGGTGGGCGAAAATGGTGTGCGTCTTTCAGGTGGTGAACGTCAACGCCTTGCAATTGCACGTGCTTTATTGAAAGATGCCCCGCTGCTGATTCTTGACGAAGCCACATCAGCACTTGACTCTGTTTCGGAACGAAAAATACAAAACGCACTGGAACATGCTATGTCCGGTCGTACAACAATTGTTATTGCCCATCGACTTTCGACTATCGAAAAAGCTGACAAGATTCTGGTGCTGTACCAAGGTAAAATCGTGGAATCAGGAACCCATCAAGAGCTGTTAGCGTTAGACAAACATTACGCCAGGCTGCATCAATTACAATTCAGGAATCAACAAGAAAATACCAAACACTGACTATAATCAACACCCTGATTCGTGGTAGATTATAGGTCATCAATCAATACCGTTCTGTCAATGTACGAGCCTTGGATACGCCTGTTATCTAACATTAATCGTTATCAGGATATCGATACCACAATATTCATCATTATTAACTAAATCACAATCAATATGCCTACGAGAACATTTCAACATAGCAATCTTTGTACTACTTTAACTGAAATCCCAGCCCTTGGAATGGATAAAGAATCGTTAAAAAACGATATCCAGCATCATTATTCTCACTCTCTGGGCCGTGACAAAAGTTGCCGGTCAGTGTTCTATGTATACTCAGCAGTAGCCTTGACAATACGCGATCGACTAATGGAGCGCTGGAAAGACACGCATTATGCGCAAGACGATGCGGATAGCCGCCAGACCTGTTATCTGTCTCTTGAATTTTTAATGGGTCGCTCACTTGGAAATTCAATTCTCAATCTTGGGATATGGGAAGAAACCAGTGCTGCTTTAAAAGAACTTGGCGTAGATATCGATGAGGTGATTGAAATTGAACCAGACGCAGGCCTCGGAAATGGTGGTTTAGGCCGACTTGCAGCGTGTTTTATTGATAGTTGCGCAACCCTGCAATTACCCGTTAAAGGCTATGGTATCCGCTACGAGTACGGAATGTTCCGTCAGGAAATTAATAATGGTTACCAGGTTGAAGAACCCGACCGTTGGCTGCGCAACGGACATGTATGGGATATTGAGCGTCCTGAACTGACTCGACGCATCAAGTTTGGTGGACATACTGAAGTCTTTACGGACAACAATGGCGTCACAAGTCGGCGCTGGGTCAATACGCGTGATGTTTTGGCAGTCCCTTACGATGTCCCCATTCCAGGTTTTGAAAACGGCACGGTCAATACACTCAGGTTATGGAAATCAGAAGCGACTGATGAATTTGATCTGGGTGAATTTAATGCTGGAAGTTATACCGAATCTGTTGCCGACAAAAATCTGGCTGAAAACATTACCATGGTGCTTTATCCAAATGATTCCAGCGAAAACGGCAAAGAATTGCGACTGCGACAACAATATTTTCTCGCATCCGCAAGCGTGCAGGACAAGCTTGATAAATGGGTGGGCATGCATGGCGACAACTTTGAACAATTTGCTGAAAAAAACTGTTTTCAGCTGAATGATACACATCCAACTATCGCCATCCCTGAACTGATGCGTTTGTTCATGGATGAATACGGCATGGGCTGGGACAAGGCATGGAACATCACCAGTCAGACCATGGCATATACCAATCACACATTGCTCCCGGAAGCCCTGGAGCGCTGGCCTGTCCGTATGCTGCAGTCATTGTTGCCACGTATTCTGGAAATCATTCTGGAAATCAATGCCCGTTTTCTAACAGAAGTTTCGAAACGCTGGCCTGCTCAGCTACACAAGCTACAACAATTATCCATTGTTGAAGAAGGTGGCGAACAACAGATTCGTATGGCTTATCTAGCCATAGTCGGCAGCTTCTCAGTGAATGGTGTTGCTCAACTGCATACAGAGTTACTCAAATCAGGACTGTTCAACGATTTCTATGAGCTTTGGCCAGAGAAGTTCAACAACAAAACAAACGGCGTAACACCCCGGCGCTGGATTGCATTAAGCAACCCGACACAAAGCCAGTTGCTCACTGAAACCATCGGCGAAGGATGGCTGACAGATTTGACCCAGCTATCAAAGCTGGAACCATTTGCGAGCAATCCAAAATTCCAGAAACAATGGCAAGCTGTCAAGCAGGATAACAAAATACTCCTGAAACAATATATTGCAGACATAACTGGAATTATTGTTAATCCTGAAGCATTGTTTGATGTACAGGTTAAACGCATCCACGAATACAAGCGACAACTACTCAATGTCTTGCACGTCATCTATCGCTACAATCGAATCAAAAACGGCGATACCACATCGATGACCCCGCGTTGCATCATCATCGGCGGAAAAGCAGCTCCCGGCTATGCGATGGCCAAGCTCATCATCAAATTAATCCATAACGTGGCTGAAATTGTTAATAATGATCCTGATGTAGGTGACTTGTTGAAACTGGTTTTCATCCCTAATTATAGAGTTTCGGCAATGGAAGTAATTAGTCCGGGAACAGACTTGTCAGAACAAATTTCAACTGCTGGCAAAGAAGCATCCGGAACAGGAAACATGAAGCTGATGATGAACGGTGCGCTCACTATTGGCACACTGGATGGCGCCAATATTGAAATTAGAGAAGAAGCTGGCGAAGAGAATTTTTTCCTGTTTGGTTTGACTGAAACAGAAGTTGAGGATCTACGTTCTCATTACAATCCGCAAGCAATCATTGAATCTGATGCCGAACTGAAACAGGTGATGGAATTATTAACCTGTGGACATTTCAACCAGTTTGAACCTGGTTTGTTCAACGACATCATCAATTCATTATACAGTCCTGATGACCCGTGGATGACGATTGCCGATTTCCGCAGTTTTGTGGACACACAAAATAGCGTCGATACAGCATATCAGGATAAACAACACTGGGCCCAGATGAGTATTCTCAATTGTGCCCGCAGCGGAAAGTTTTCCAGCGACCGCACAATTCTGGATTATAACCGCGACATATGGAAACTAACACCTGTTAGCAGTTAACCGACTCAGCTCTGGTCGAATATACACCATAAAACGTCCGGTCAAGTGCAGACATCAATGTTTTTATTCGTTGTTTTGTTATGTTGTCGTTTATGATTCAATCGTGTCCTGGCTTGGCACAGTTCTAATGGAAGTTCCAGGTTACGTTATCCGTGGAAGCCAGGGAACATTCGGGCTGGATGATGTCTTTGTAACCAGACTGCCAAGCCCTGCCCGAATTGCATTTGGTGTGTTTTAGCTGCTATTCTGTCTGCTCATTTCTACCTGAATCCGTGATTTCAATGCAGATAACAGGGCGTAAGATATTGGCTTCACAGGGAATTAAAACAATCCTGGCTTCACCCATCGGTTAAGCGGGTATTATTTTAACCGCTGTGAAATCAATCGCTAGCAAACTTATGTCGTAGTAAAGCCAGGTATTCAGGTTAGAGTGTTATCCTGAGCTTGCTCTGTTCAATAGTTGCAACGTAAGGAGCGTATGGACGTCCATTGTTCACTACAAACCTCCACTCATTCAATCATTACACTGAGATTACACAGATCAGCGGGTCAATCGCAGCGCAGTTACACTATGACCAATCAGTTGAGTTGTCCAATTAACGTTGTCCTCTACGAGCCTGAAATTCCACCGAATACCGGCAATATCATTCGTTTGTGTGCCAACACTGGTGCACAACTACATTTGATTAAACCGCTCGGTTTTGAGCTTGATGACAAAAGATTAAGACGAGCTGGTCTTGATTATGCTGAGTGGCAAAATATATCCCAGCATCAGTCACTCGATGAATGCATGAAATTATTACAGCCTACACGGTTATTTGCGTTAACAACACGCGGCTCGCAACGCTATACAGAAACTGAATTCAGCGTTAGCGATACGTTATTATTTGGACCTGAGACACGCGGTTTGCCACAATCTATTCTCGATCAACTCCCGGCAGAACAGCGTTTATACCTGCCGATGCGTACGGGTCAGCGTAGTATTAACCTGTCCAACAGCGTTGCAGTCGTGCTTTATCACGCCTGGTTTCAATTGGGATTCTGTTAACCTCTGAAACAATAGAACTTCAGCGAATAACGCAAGGCTGTGCAAAAATAAACCTGTTTATACCAATGGCGCTTAAATCCACTATCTACAAACTGGAACTTGAGGTTTTTGATATTGATAACAATATCTTCCAGACACATGAGTTGACAGTTGCCAGACATCCTTCTGAAACAGATGAACGAATGATGGTGCGTATTCTGGTGTTTGCACTGCATTCAAATCAGGCGCTCAGTTTTACCAAAGGTTTAAGCAGTGAAGATCAGCCTGCTCTCTGGCAGCGAGACCTGACCAATCAGATTGAAATCTGGATTGATCTTGGACAAGCAGATGAAAGCCGTATCCGCAAAGCATGCAGCCGTGCCGACCAAGTGTTTATCTATACTTACAACCAGCGGAGTGCATCTGTGTGGTGGAAACAACTACAAGACAAACTACACCGCTTCAAGAATCTGACCATCATTCATCTAGCAGATGACGTTAGTCAGACATTGACCAGTCTGGTACAGCGTAATATGCAGCTGCAATGTACCATACAGGATGATCAGGTCTGGCTAGGCAATAGTGATACCTGCGTTGCAGTTCAGGCAGTTATCTGGAAATGCTCAAACTCTGAAAGCAACCCTAAATACTAGTCTTATGGCACGTTACCGACCTCCTGCCCCACCGAAGTCACCTTACATTACTGCTCAGGGATATCAACAACTCGAGCAGGAAAGTAAATCACTCTGGTTAAAAAGACGAGAAGTCACCAAAGCACTTGCAGCTGCGGCAGCCGAAGGTGACCGCTCTGAAAATGCAGAATATATTTATCGAAAGAAAGAATTGCGTGAAATTGATCGGCGATTACGTTATTTACAAACCAGACTACCGAAACTGAGAATTATTGACCAACCGCCAGGCAATCAAGCACAAGTTTTTTTTGCGGCCTGGGTTACACTGGAAGACAAGAATGGCAATGAAAGTATTTATCGCCTGGTAGGACCTGACGAGATAGACCATCAGCCGAATTACATCAGTATTGATTCACCCTTGGCCAAAAGCTTGATTAAATGTCATCTTGATGAGCAAATCACTGTTGAAACGCCCGGAGGCAAACAAGCTTACTGGATTACAGCGATTCGTTATACAAATAAGTAATCTGGTATTTTAGTTCAATGAGATATCATTTGTTGCCTGTCATTCCACTGCCGACTGAAATTCATCGCTTGTCTTCAGATAAAAACTCTCTCGCATAACTTACCTTGATGACAGACAGCAACAACTGTCAGCATTTCTTACATCATCCTAATTCATTGATAAATATATGAAATATAAGCTCTAATCAGCTCTTTCTGAATGCGAAAGAGGCAGGCTCCATGTGTTCAAACAGATCGACTGCATAGCGATAAAATGCATTCGTAAGTACGATTTATTTGCTTCATTGAAAGCCAACTTTTATGTTGAATTTTTTTACAAAACACCGTCTATACTACCCATCGATTACAAATACACAACCACAAAAAAATATTACTGTATTATTTTCGATACGATGAGATTTTTCTTTTACTCTTGATGTTGCAAGTTTGTCTTCCCCTCATCATTTTCCATTCATCCCACAGACCCATAAAAATAGGGTAGCGCTCTTGATTAATAACACTTTAACTGCTTTTTAATTACTTAAGCGTCATATCAAACTTTGCTCAATTTGTACTCCAGTTTTGACACTTGAATGATCGTTGCGTGTAGAACAGTCGTTAAGGCATAGTATTTGCTTGATACTGTTTGCACAAATAAGTGCTAAATAATACATAAGGAGATAAAAGTGAGAAAAAAAAACAATCAATACCTTAAAACACTTGCTTTCACCCTGGGAATGCTTGGTACCGGACTAACCAACGCGACAACAATTCAGGTCAATTTGACGGGTGCAGGGGGAAATTCAGGCTACGGACATGATGGTCTTTTTCTTGGAAAAGGCACGAGAGGTAGCAATGGAAACGATTGGTCAGGTAACTACTCTGACGCACATAACTGGACGTTTAACCAAGTCAATCTCTCTATAGACGACGTAACCGGCAAAGGCAAAATCGCTGGAACAATGACTCGCAACAACGATTCATCAGTTTGGACTATCGATGTTGTTTTACAAGGTCTGGTTGTACGAAACGGTACTGGCAACAATGTCCAACGTCATGACTTTAACGCACAAAATGATGATTTACTTGCGATCTTGTCCTCATCAAATGTCGGTACCGGAATTGAGTGGAAAACCCTGCAACTTACACCAACCTCACCCGTACCTTTTTGGGGAAATCCTCAATCGACAACCTCACAATGGAATGGGTTGTCAATGCCTGACATCGGGCATCTTAACGTTGCAGAACTGAAATTTGGATCTTTTAATGGATCCTCAATAAAGAGCCTAATGTTTGAAGCTTGGTATCAACGCGCTGATTGTAGCAACTGTTCTTTTCAGATTGGAGACACAAAAGCGTACGCAACAGATCTTGCCGCTGTCCCACTCCCTGGCGCACTGGTGTTATTTCTTTCAGGTCTGCTTGGATTTGCAGGCAACAACAAACGCAAGCAGTTAACTCAATAAGTCAGTGTCGACCCACCCTGCTTGCCGATGTACAAGCAGGGTGTCACCTCATCCAATAGGAAATAATCTAACCAGCTTCCAGTACTCGTTTACAGGGCGGAAAAACCAAGCCGACATAATCTGTCCAGACGCCATCAGATTTGCCTTGATTCCCTAGCTGTTCGTGTTTGTGCTGCCTGACGACTACGATTTATCTGCTCTGAATAAACCTCGATATCAATTCCAGAGCAGTGAATCTGTTCGCTCCCAACGGATCCCCTACACAGTAATCCTTTAACTAAGGTTGATACTTTCATCCAAACCATTTCAACTGAAATGATTATTGATCATGATTTTACTATACTGAATAGTCAGTCAATCATATAATCCCATAGCCTTGCACTGTCAACCACATGAATTGGACAACCGCCTTTCAAGCAGTTGACATGCTTCACTTGGATAATCTCCACCCTCAGTAACGAAAAATGCATGCAAAACACGAATTATAAATTCAAACCTGGCCATCCATACCCACCGGGAGCAAATATTGATTCTGATGGCGTCAATTTTTCGATCTTTAGTCGTCATGCAACTAAAGTGGAATTACTGTTGTTTGCAACTTCAGACAGCGACGATCCATTCCAGACCATTGAGTTAAAGAAACAGCAACATTGTTCATTCTTTTCCTGGCATGTTTTTGTTGTTTCACTACCAATCGGAACCTGGTATGCGTGGCGAATAGACGGGCCAGATCAATCACTGCTTCCCGGAACCAGATTTGATCCCCAGAAATTATTGCTCGATCCATTCGCACGCAGTGTCAATGACAGGCAATGGGATCGTATGGCTGCCCGCCTTCCGGGTGATAATCGTAACACCTCAATGCGCAGTGTTGTTGTTGATAACAGTTATGACTGGGACGGTGATACACCACTGTTTGTCCCCAGTGAACAGTTGATTATTTATGAATTACATGTCGGAGGCTTTACCCGCCATTCATCGTCAAACGTTACTCACCCGGGTACTTTTTCAGGGCTGATCGAAAAAATACCTTATTTACAGGAACTTGGTATCACCCATGTAGAGTTACTCCCTGTGATGGCGTTTGATAAACAAGATGTTCCAGCTAAAACAGCAGAGCTCGGCCTGGAAAACTATTGGGGTTATAGCACACATAGTTTTTTCAGCCCCCACCCCGGCTATTGCGTTACACCGGAACAAGGTACTCAGATCAGTGAGTTTTGTGACCTGGTGAAAGCGTTACACAAAGCCGGGATAGGTATCATTGTTGATGTCGTATTCAACCATACTGCAGAAGCAGGCGCCGATGGTCCCATCATCAATTTCAAAGGTATTGCAGGAGATATTTATTATCACCTTGATGAACACGACAAAAACATCTACCTGGATTATACAGGCTGTGGCAATACCGTTAACGCCAACCATCCGGTCGTCACCGCATTCATTATTAACTGTCTGGAATACTGGGTTAGAGAATTGCATGTTGACGGGTTTCGATTCGACCTGGCAAGCGCACTGGCGCGCGGCGAACATGGTGAAGTCCTGCATGACCCTCCTGTTTTATGGGGCATCGAACTTTCGGAGCAACTTGCGAAAACCAAATTGATCGCTGAAGCCTGGGATGCAGAAGGACTCTATCAAGTTGGAAGCTTTCCAGGATTTCGGTGGGCAGAATGGAATGGTTTATTCCGCGATACGGTTAGACGTTTTTTAAGAGGTGAGCAAGGTATTATCAGCGAACTGGCTACACGGATTTCTGGCAGCAGTGACCTCTATGAAAATCAGGGACGGCTACCGATCAGCGGGATTAATTTTATTACCTGTCACGATGGTTTCACACTCTATGATTTATTTAGCTATAACGAAAAACACAATATGGCGAATGGTGAAGACAATCGTGACGGCTGTAGCAATAATCTGAGCGACAACTGCGGTATTGAAGGCGATACTAACAATCCTGATATTCTGGCATTCAGAAAACAACAGGTTAAAAACGCCTATGCCATCTTGTTGCTGAGTCAAGGTATACCAATGTTACTCGCTGGTGATGAATTCTTGAATACCCAGCATGGCAATAACAACACATTTTGCCAAAATAATGAGATTGCCTGGTTAAACTGGGATCAGCTTCATGACAATACGGGTATTCACCGATTTGTAAAATTAATGATCGGCTTGAGAAAAAGACACCACTCACTCATGCGCAGACAGTTTTTAACTGGCAAGCCTATGAAAAACAGAGTAATTTCAGATATTACATGGAATGGTGGCAGTCAGGATGCAACACTATGGAATGATACTAAAGCTCAGACACTGGTATTTACTTTAGCTGGTAAACAAAAAGATGAAGCTGACTTACATGTCATCATGAATATGTCAGATCACTCCTTCGAAGCTAATCCACCAAATGTAAAAGGGAAAACCTGGCGACTGGCAGTTGACACCTCAGCTGAATCGCCACGTGATATTATCACTCCTGACAAACAAGAAGAGGTCAGCAACCACCTGCTTGTAAAGCCTAAATCAGTTGTTGTTTTTGAAAACTAGCCGGGAAGCTTTTATCGTCCTTTTGCATGCAAAAAAAAACGATTACTGAAAATTACAATCTAGCGACAGATACTGAAATACAGACAGCTACCGTCACATCTTTATCATTATTGTATTCTTAATCTGGGTTGTTTTAGTCATTAACGCTTGCATGCATGCTCGGCCGCTACCTTAACTTCAATAGCAAAGCCTGTTGCATGGACTCCTCTACAAGGATCATACGATCGACTATTCAGACTTATTCAACAAAAATTTATTAACTTTTTTATCGAACTCACTAAGTGGCTTAACCCTTCATTGATTCAAAGAATTCTGCATTGGTTTTGGTGTCTTTAAGTTTGCCAAGCAAGAACTCAATCGCAGCCATATCATCCATGGAATGTAATATCTTGCGTAGAATCCAGCATTTTTGCAAATCATCTGGATCCATCAGATAATCCTCACGCCGAGTACTTGAACGACTCACATTAATCGCAGGATATACACGTTTTTCTGCAATTTTTCGTTCCAGATGCAATTCCATATTGCCAGTTCCCTTGAACTCTTCGAAAATCACTTCATCCATACGTGAACCGGTTTCGACCAATGCAGTTGCGATAATGGTCAAACTACCACCTTCCTCAGTGTTTCTTGCAGCGCCAAAAAAACGCTTGGGGCGCTCAAGTGCATTTGCATCAACACCACCAGTGAGTAATTTTCCTGATGAAGGAATGACAGTATTATAAGCTCGCGCTAACCGGGTAATCGAGTCAAGTAAAATAACAACATCGTGTTTATGTTCGACTAATCTCTTTGCCTTCTCAATAACCATCTCAGCAACTTGTACATGCCGGGATGCAGGCTCATCAAATGTACTGGAAACAACTTCTCCTCGAACTGAACGTTTCATCTCTGTTACTTCCTCAGGACGTTCGTCAATCAGCAAGACAATCAGATGTACTTCTGGATTTTTGTCGGCAATTGATTGTGCGAGGTTTTGCAAGATTATAGTTTTACCCGCTTTAGGTGGAGAAACAATTAAGCCACGCTGACCTTTGCCAATTGGCGCCACCAGATCAATGACACGAGATGTTAAGTCTTCAGTTGTGCCATTACCCCGCTCTAGAATTAAACGCTTGGTAGGAAATAATGGCGTAAGATTAGAAAAAAGTATCTTGTGTTTTGCATTCTCAGGTGGCTCAAAGTTAATTTGCTCTACCTTGAGCATAGCGAAATAGCGCTCACTGTCTTTCGGCGGTCGAATCTTGCCTGACACAGTATCTCCTGTTCTCAGAGCAAATCGTCTGATCTGGCTCGGAGAAACATAGATATCATCAGGTCCCGCCAAAAATGAACTATCTGGAGATCTTAAAAAACCAAACCCATCTTGTAAAATTTCCAGCACCCCATCACCGTAAATTCCTTCACCACTTTTCGCGTGTTTCTTGAGAAGGCTGAAAATAAGATCCTGCTTTCGAGCTCTTGAGATGTTTTCGATACCAAGTTCTTCTGCCATTGCAGTGAGTTCAGGTACAGGCTTACGTTTTAAATCAGTTAGGTTCATAGATAATCAGCGTGTTATATAAACAACAGAAAGTGTTGCGTTCAATTAAGACAAAGGGGCAAATAGAGAAGAGACTGATTTTAAAGGTTTAACGTTCGAAAAGGAGTATTGTCTGGAGGTGACTTGTACCTGACCGGTACTTATTTCTGCTTATAAACTTAGCACAACAAGCCCAGCTCGTCCACAAACATTGAACAAGCTGGTTGATTTTTACAAATTCGCGTCGAGAAATTCTTTTAGTTGACCCTTGGTTAAAGCACCGACTTTGGTCGCTTCCACTTCACCGTC
>DRLZ01000397.1 GCA_011322755.1 Crenotrichaceae bacterium | reverse complement strand
GACTTTTAAGCCATTGTCGATATGCTTGTTTTGCTTGTGTCGCAGTAATTGAGAAAGGTAATAATGCTTGCGGCAGGATTGAGCGTAGATGCCCGGTTCCCAGCACCACAGGTGTTCCGCAAAAAGGGCACGCATCGGCATGAACGCCAGCGCCCAGATTAAAAGTTGCTCCACAATTCGCGCATTGGACAGTATGTTCGTTATTTTCTATTGGTTTTGCATTATCCAGTGCGGCGAGTGCTTTGTGCAGACTTTTTTCTGAAATAACCTGATTTGATCTGATAATCTCGTTTTCATGACCACAATACGGACATTCCAGAAAATCACTACCAATTTTGAATGTGAGTAATGCACCGCATTGCTGGCATGGAAATCGGGTTATGGTGATATCGGAAGCATTATTTCCAGACAAGTCCGGATTGATTTTCTGATTGCCGGAGATAGCAAACAGTTTGTTGTTTTGATCAGGCATTGCCAGCGTGGTTTGAGTTCAAAAAAAAGTGTGTGGAAAGATGTTGGGCAACAGTTATCTGGATCAATAGTCTCTCCAGGACGATACAGGTCAGACTCAAGGTTGTGATGCTGAATAATTGGTTAACAAGTGAGTTATTGTTGCGGTGGAACTGGTGGTGGTTTCAGGGCTTGTAATAAAGATTGGAGATCTTCACGTTCAGAAACCGCTTGCCAGGTTTTCATTCCGGGTTGCCAAACCAAAGTTTCGTTGTTAATTAGCCCGGAGCGCGTTTTAGCAAATAATTCATCGATAGAATACGGTCCGTCAGATTTTCCATCAACAGCGATATAATACTGTCCTGATTCAGGAACAGGTGGCGGCTGTATGGTTTTCGTTTCTGTGTGTGCTGGTTTTGTCATGGAGTCACTCAATTGCTTGCCAAGTGCGACACCCGCCCCAATACCCAGTCCATCTGCGAGCCCGGATCCATGTTGGGCACCTTTTTCTAATGCCTGACCCGATTGGTATTTAATGTATTTATCCAGCCCGCCTACGATTCCAATACTGGTGCGCTTGTCCAGAGCGTGTTCAACTTCCTGTGGCAGTGAGATATTTTCTACCAGAATTTTAGTTAACTCCAAGCCATAGGCATCAAACTCAGGCGCTATTCGTTCAGTGATAAACGTACTGAGCTCGTCATAATTGGCCGCCAGATCAAGAATGGGTATATTTGCGCTGCCGATGATTGAAGAAAACCGTGAAACGATGAGATTGCGCAGCTGGTTACTGATTTCATCTGTAGTAAAATTACCATCAGTACCAGTGATTTCACGAATAAAACGCGTTGGTTCTTTGATGCGTACAGCGTAGGTACCGAAGGCGCGTAATCTTACCGCATCGAACTCGGCGTCACGTAACATAATGGGGTTTTTGGTTCCCCATTTGAGGTCAACAAAACGCTTGGTATTGCAAAAATAAACTTCAGCCTTAAAAGGGCTTTTGAAGCCATGATCCCAGTGCTGAAGTTTCGTTAGGACAGGCAGGTTTTTGGTTTCCAGCTCATACAAGCCTGGATCGAGTATGTCTGCTATTTCACCTTCATTGACAAACACTGCAATCTGGGATTCTCGAACGATGAGTTTGGCGCCGTATTTGATTTCATTCCCATAGCGTTCAAATCGATATACCATGGTGTCGCTGGTATCATCAGTCCACTCAATAACATCAACAAATTCACCAAACAGCCAATCCATTATCCCCATGATTAGCCCTCTTTATTGTCAAGACGGTCAAGGATCGGGGCAGTGCCGGATTCAGCGCGTGCTTTTGTGGTTGCCAGAGTAGTGCGTAATTCTGATTCCATTGTTTGTAATTTAACTTCGGCTGTTGCGCGTGCTTTTTTACCGTCTTCAGTAATTTGCAGTGTTTCTTCAATGGTATCAATGAGTGCACGGTGTGCTTTTTCTACGGATTCAATATCAAAAACCCCACGTTCTATCTGCTGGCGAATTTCAGCATTTGCAGTTTTGAGATTCTCTGCATTTTTAACTAATAATTCATTGGTTAAATCAGCAGCAGCCTTGACTGTATCGGCAGCTTGTTGAGAGCGGTAGATTGTGACTGCCTGTGCCAGTTGTTGTCGCCATAAAGGTACTGTGTTGACCAGCGTTGAACTGATTTTATTGACCAGCCCTTTGTCATTTTCCTGTACCAGACGGATACTTGGTAAACCTTGCATTGCAACCTGGCGTGTGAGTTTTAAATCATGTACGCGGCGTTCCAGTTCATCACGCTGGACTCGCATGTCTCTTAAATTCTGAGAGAGCAGTACATCCTCGCTCGCCTTTGCTTGGGTTTCCAATGCAGGAATTTCATCCTTGTCGAGCCTGGTAATGCGCTCCTCACCCGCTGCGATGTATAAATCCAGTGAGTGTAGATAATCGAGGCTGGTTTTATACAATCGATCCAACGATGTAATGTCTGTTAGTAGCTGTGTCTTATGGTGTTCCATATCATCAGTAATACGATCGATTTGCTGACGGGATTCCTCGTATTGATTAATGAATTGTACAATTGGTTTCGCTTTTCCAAACAAACGCGCAAAAAAACCTGGTTTTTCTTTTAGCTGGCTCAAGTCAAAGCCTTTTAATGCAGTGACCATATTGCTCAGTGCCTGACCTGCGCTACCCAAATCCTTATTACGGACACCTTCGAGCATATTGTCAGAGACAACTGTGAGTTGCTCCTGGGCTTTGCTTCCAAAAAATAAAATTGAATTGGTATTGGATAAGTCAATTTCGCGAATCAGTGCTTCAATTTTTTGTTTGTCACTGGTGTCTGCTTGCTGATAGGAAATAATGTTTTTTGGTTCGGCGGGAAGTAATTCGGTCCCT
>DRLZ01000396.1 GCA_011322755.1 Crenotrichaceae bacterium | reverse complement strand
TTGTGGTTTGTTAAAATCGGAATCATTGAAACCCACAGCATGCAACATGGCACGACTGGGGGCTCGCGACATTCCGTCAACGACTTGGGAGGAGAAATGGCGGTTGTTTTTGTCTGTCATTGAGTGACGCCCTTACAGAATAAAAAGTATGAATGAAATAGTTTTAGGAATAACAGAGAATTTTAACATCTCTGGGGTTTGCGTCTATTGATTAATATCTGTTGGGTTGCTTTAACTGAAAGCTGGGGGAGACGGGATTCATTATCTGGTCAGAGCAGAGGTAACGATTCGCTGTGTTGCAAGTGCACATAGACAGTTGTGCACTCCTACGCTCTGTGCTCTCACTTTGGCTGTGAACACAAGAGTGGACAATCTGAGTAATGACAGATGATGCTGAATCGTTACCTTTTCGTTGATTAAAAGTTGTCCCAGGATGACTTTTTATTGCGTCCCAGACTGGAAAATATCCACCCAAGAATAATACCGGCAAGCAGCACACCTGCACCAAGTAGAAACCAGTCGTGACTGGATTTATCCTGTAACGCCTGGTTTTCGAGTTTGAGGTGGCGGTTGTTACGCTCAAGATTAACGAGTCTTTCCTGTAAGTCATTGCGCTGGCGTTCAATATCCAGGGTGTTTGCAACAGTGTGTCTTAATACTTCAAGTTCGTTTGTGAGTTGATCGCGCTCAATGATCGAAGTGCCTGATTGCGAATCAGCATCAGAATGTGATTGTTTGGAGCTCACACCAGCAGGTTTTCTTTGAATGGCTTTTTTTGTAACAGCTGGGCTTTTCCCGGGTTGCTGTATCGGCTTTGGTTCTGTCCTGGGTGGTTTGTCTGAGAGATAGCGATTAAGCGCGTAGCCTTTATTACCGTTTTGCAGTTCGATTTCAGCGTATCCACCACCAATGTCATTGTTTACTATCGTTAGTTTCGAGCCATTTGGGAGCGATTTGACTATCGCATATTCATTTCCGGGGCCGCGTCGAATTTGGAGATATGCCTGATTCACAACATACGCTTGTCGTTCGTCTGCCCGAACAGGAAGTGATGCAAGATTGCATATTGATGCGAGCAATACGATAGAAAAGACTGATAATGTTGTTTTTATGCCGTGCATTATAATTCTCTTCGATGACGTTTTGGCTGATAGATCGGTTGCTTTTAAGCGACTCTTGATTATTATTTGTGTATTGGGTACCCGTGATGTTTGTTATACAAAATATCAGTTAATCTGCTGGAAATGCAAATCTGTTGAACTTATGTTTTTTCAGCGAAAAGAAATTCAAGTAATGCTTTTTGTGCATGCAAACGGTTTTCTGCCTGATCCCACACTACACTTTGATGTCCGTCAATCACGTCAGCAGCAACTTCTTCGCCGCGATGTGCGGGCAGGCAATGCATGAATAACGCATCCTGTTTCGCATTTGCCATGACTGAAGCTGTTACCTGATAGTCTTTGAAAGCATTGACACGCTCATGCTGTTCTTGCTCCTGTCCCATACTTGCCCAGACGTCAGTGGTGACCAGATCAGCATCAACACATGCTTGCTGTGGATCCCTAACAATTTCAATTCTGTCGCCAGCGTTTGAAACGATAGAAGGGTCAGGTTCGTAACCCTTGGGGCAGGTGATACGTAGATTAAAATCGAGTATTTTGGCTGCATTAATATAGGAATGACACATATTATTACCATCACCAACCCAGGTGACTGTTTTTCCTTTAATCTCACTGCGATATTCAACATAGGTCTGCATATCAGCAAGTAACTGGCAAGGGTGATATGAGTCTGTTAAGGCATTGATGACTGGAACAGATGCGTAACTCGCAAAACGGGTGAGCATATCGTGGCTGTGGGTTCTAATCATGACGCCGTCGACCATGCTTGAAATTACCCGGGCGCTATCTTCTACTGGTTCACCGCGCCCCAGCTGTGTGTCTTTTGAGGACAGGAAGATGGCATGACCGCCAAGCTGAGTCATGCCCGCTTCAAATGAAACACGGGTTCGGGTAGATGATTTTTCGAAGATCATCGCCAGTGTCATGTGTTGCAAAGGCTGTTGATGATTGTGACGGTTTTTTTTAAACTCAATTCCACGATGAATTAAGTGCAGAAATTCATGCTTTGATAGATCTTGCAGGGTTAGAAAATGACGTGGTTTCATGATGACTGTTAATTTTATGTGTTTGTTTGAGCTGAATTGCGCATGGTTTGGTTTCTGACAACTTGGTGCGCACGATAGCTTCCGTTATCGATTGATTGGAATTGTCTGATTACCGATTCGATAACAACTGGCTTAGCGTGTCGACAAGTTGGTCGGCTTGTGCATGGTTTATTATTAAAGGTGGTAGTAGTCGGATCGTGTGACCAGCGGTGACGTTAATCAGGGTTTTTAAATCGAGAGCCTGATTGACCAGATCTGCACATTCACTATGCAGCTGAATACCAATCATCATCCCGAGCCCGCGAATCTCGGCAATCCCGGTATGTTGTGAGAGCGCTTGCTGGATGCTGTTTAGTAAGTAATCACCCATTTCGGTTGCTTTCTGAGTGAGGTTGGTTTCATCAAACGTTTTCAATACCGCTAGTGCAGCAGCACAAGCCAGTGGGTTGCCGCCAAATGTTGAACCATGTGTTCCGGCTGTCAGAATCTCAGCAGCCTTGCCTTTAGCCATGCAGGCTCCAATTGGAACACCATTACCCAATGCTTTTGCCAGTGTACAGACATCCGGAGTAATCTCGGTATGCTGATAGGCAAACATTTTTCCGGTTCGTCCGATTCCGGTCTGAATTTCATCCAGCATTAACAGCCAGTTGTTCTGGTCACAAACACTGCGTAGTTGGGTCAGGTAGTCAGGGTCGGGGATATTGACGCCGCCTTCACCCTGAACAGGTTCGACCAGAACAGCAACAATTGAAGTGTCTGACGCCAGTTTCTTTAACGCAGCGACATCGTTGTAAGGAATATGAATAAAGCCTTCTACCAGAGGTTCAAAACCTTGCTGGATTTTGTGGTTGCCAGTGGCGCTTAGAGTGGCAAGTGTTCGTCCATGAAAACTACGTTCCATGACTACAATAGTAGGCTGGTCAATGCCGTTTTCATGACCATATCGACGTGCGAGCTTAATTGCTGCTTCATTGGCTTCTGCGCCAGAATTGCAGAAAAAAATGGATTCCATTTCGCTCAGCTCAGCAAGCTGAGCAGCAAGTCGCTCCTG
>DRLZ01000395.1 GCA_011322755.1 Crenotrichaceae bacterium | reverse complement strand
ATCGAAATATTTATAGCCCTTTTGTCACTCATCACTACAATAATTGTGAGTTTTTGGTTGTGGATCAAATACAATATCCTGTTACATAACCGCCATGCCAATCGAAAAAAACGGCAGAGCATTATTCACCAAAATGAATTAGCACACTACTTTAAGGTCAGCCCAAAAAAACTAGCGAATTGGCATCGTTCAGAGAAGTTGAATATTCAATTAACGGAACAAGGGCGTATCCATTACGTAAAGATATAGGGTGAAGTGAACGTTCTTACACAGTTTGTTCAAAAGTGATTTTGACACTAAGCCCTGCATTATCCAAACCTTCACCCAGCTGAATTTTTGCACGGTGTAGCTCGGAGATTCGCAACACTATTGATAACCCCAATCCGCTACCAGAAATATCTGAATGCTCACCACGTTTAAAACGATTAAAAACTTCTGACTGCAATGATTTAGATATACCAAAACCGGAATCTTTCACCTCAAACACTATACCCTGCGCATCACTTGTTACACTGACAATAATACGCCCTTCGCCGGGCGTATAACGTATTGCATTATTGATTACATTCGCAATCAAAATATGTATCAACTCTTCATTGCCATTTATGGTTACAAGTGACTCACCTTCCAGACTGATATCTATATTTTTATTCAGAGCTGAAACAATCTGTTCGCTAATCACGGTCACACATAGCTGTTTCAGGTTCAGCTCAGTTTTAACGATATGTTGCTCAGCATCAACTCTGGCAAGAATTAACAGCTGATTGACCAGCTTGGTTGTACGTTCAACGCCCGTAATCACTTGCACTATCGCTTGCTGTCGCTGCTTGTTTTCTGTTGATCGCAGAGCCACCTGTGCCTGGGTTTTTATACCTGCCAATGGTGTACGCAACTCATGAGCTGCATCCGCAGTAAAGCGTCGCTCTTTTTCAAAAGCTTGCGACAAGCGATTAAAAAGAGAGTTCAAAGCATAAACAATAGGCTGTGCTTCAGTAGGCACTCTTTCGAGTGTAATCGGCTCCAATTGCTGTATTGACCGGCCCGATATAGAATCTGCCAGCAGAACCAATGGGCGCAGGCCTCGACCAATAGTAATCCAGATTAAAATTGCGATAAACGGCAGAGAAAGCAGCATTACACCTAATACGCTACTACTAATATAGTTAATCAGCTCCTGACGAACATCATAACGTTGAGCGGTTTGAATAAGTAAGTCTGTCTTGGGGTCACGAAGGTTATAGGTATACCAAATGATGCCATCAACTTCGATCTGTTTGAAATGATTGAAAGATTCAATCTCCGGCAGTATTGGAGCCGATGCTGAACGAACCATCACCTTTCCATCACTATAATAAACAATAAAAGATATTTTAGATTCGTATTTATGTGCTATGGGTAGAAAGTCATCCATCTCAATCTGTAGTTGATGGCTCTTTTCCTGTTCATACCTGATTAATGAGGCTAACAACTTGGCACTTTGAACCAGATGTGCATCATAAACTTCTTCAGTTTCATGTTTAGCACTTTTATAGACAAACAGAGCAACTACTGCCCAAGAGATAAATACTGCCCCCAACACCAGTAATAATAAGTTTTGACGGATTGAACGGGGTTTCATCAACTCTCTTTAGCGATCATGTAACCAACACCGCGAATAGTCACAATAAGCTCCTTACCCAATTTTTTGCGCAGATGATGAATATGAACTTCGGTGGCATTACTTTCAAGTGAATCATCCCAGCCGAACAAGCTCTCTTCAATACGCTCTCTGGATAAAACGCGACCGATATTTTCAAGCAGAATTTGTAGAATTTTAAATTCTCGGGTTGATAGATTGATCTCTTCACCGTTTTTATTGAGGCTGTGAGCCATTGGGTCCAAAACGATATCACGATACTTGATTAATGAGGATGCCCGGCCACTGTGACGACGACTCAATGCTCTTATTCGAGCACACAACTCATCCAGATCAAATGGTTTTGCCAAATAATCATCAGCACCACTATCAAGCCCTTTGATACGATCTGCAACAGTGTCTCTCGCTGTTAAGATCAATATGGGTACATCGTTGCCGGAAGTACGAATTTTCTCCAGCACACTGAGACCATCCATACGTGGCAAACCCAGATCGAGTATCACCATATCAAAGTTTTCGACTTCCAGGCTATGCAAAGCGGCCAAACCATCACGTAGCCAATCTACAGCATAACTGACCTGTTGCAGACCGGTACGAATGCCATCGCCCAACTGCGGATCGTCTTCAACCAGAAGTATACGCATGATTCAATTTTCCACGGTTATTACCACGTCCAGTTACCGTGCCCGGGAATTACCACGCTATCATCATCGTAGATTCCCTCATCTGCTTTTTGATGACATGCATCGCAAAAACTTAATGATTTCACCTTGTCATTTCCAGTGATGAGTTTATCAGGAATTTCATGATGCTTACGCTTGATATAAGGAATATCAATAATACGCATGGGCGCTTCATTTTCACCCAGTGATGACATAATTTTTTTGGAACGTTTATATCGTGATTTATCGGCCGAATCCGCAATCAAAGCATCCAATATCGCACTCCTTGTTTCATCATCTAATTCAGCATTATCACCAAAATGGTCTTCCAGTGCTTTAGGATCAAGCAGCTTTTTCCAAGAGGCTTCCGGTAACAGGCCTGCCTGATAAGGAAAGTGACAGTCGCTGCACTCCTCATTATATAACTCATTTTGCATGGGTTTGATTTCGTTACGCGAATCCGTAGTCAACAACCAATCAAAAAAACTTTCACCATCTGCAAAGACCGACGTATTGATTCCCAGTCCCAAGAGAGTCACCATAGATAATATTGTTAGTCTTTTAATCATAATATTTCAGCCCTGTTTAAAATTGAGATAAGTATTTAAGCAAATCACCTTTCTCTTGAGTGGTGCACTCGCGCCCATAAGTCCATTTACAATTACGTTTGAACCACTTTTTAACCTTTTTCAGTTTAGTGAAACGCTCTTTATTGACTGAATAGGCCATAGGCTTGATCACTTTGCCACTTTTTACATGCTCACCCGGCTGTGTGAAATCTTTACCGTGGCAAGCGTTACAATCACGCTGTTTGCCATCAACCATACGCTTCTGATTCCATAAATCTTCACCACGTTTAGCATCAAATATCAGACTACCATCAGGATTATAGTCAGCCATACGTTGATCAATGGGGGTTGTCGCCAATGCAATTGATGAGAAGAGTATCGCAACCACAAAAATTAATATTTTATTCATTCTCAAGCTCCTACCAGGTTAATTTAATGGCCATAGCCATGCTGAGCGCACCAAGAGTGCCAGGACCACCATGCCCACCATCTTCACCACTACTCACGGCAACGGCATAACCTGCGGTTCCTAAAATGCCAAGAAGCATATGCAAGTTATCAGGATCGCCAAAACCACCCGCCAAATTGATGTCTTCATAATGAAAAGCAAAACCGCTTAACACAGCTGCCGCGCCAAAAGCAGCTGCGGCTGTACCAAAAAGCTCATGAGGCCCCCCGGCTGTTTTGGGTGACAGCCCTGTCAATACAGCACTTACCATTGAAGCGTAACCAAGATATTTATGCACTTTATTCAAAGTCACAGGCCTGGATTTAAACAGGGGTTTCTTCTCTTCATTATGGCCTTCATGGGTAGCATTTAAATTTGCCGTATCAAGCTGTGCTAATTGAATATAGGATGTATACGGTTGCGGCTTAACAGACAAATCCAAAAAATGTTCCGGCATGTATTCCTGAGCTTGAACAGAGCAACTCCAGCTAAATAATATGCAGCAGATCGCTAAATACTTTTTCATCATTTTCCCTCATATCTATTTTACAATTTTATATCCACTGACCATGGCGCGTAGCAGATTTTCTTTATGTTGAACT
>DRLZ01000394.1 GCA_011322755.1 Crenotrichaceae bacterium | reverse complement strand
TCCATCTTCCTGTTGCTTGCGTAACAGAAAATCAACACCTGCTTTTACTTGCGGCGTATCTGCATAACCCACAGCCATAAGCCCGAGTAATGACCACGCAGTCTGAAACGCAGTACTCATGTAATAACGTCCCCGGTCTGCCGGATCATGGAAGCTGTGGTTATCTTCGCCCCAACCGCCATCTTCTTTCTGTTTTTGCAATACCCAGTCAACACCGGCTTGTAACATCGGATCATCCTTGCGCATACCAAGTTCTCCCAACGCAACCAGCACAGACCATGTGCCATAGATATAATTAGTTCCCCAGCGTCCGAACCAGCAACCATCAACCTCTTGTTCATCTCGCAGGTATTCAACGCCACGGTCAATCACCGGTTGAAATTCAGGATATTGATCAACAAGACGCGCCAGGAACATAATGCATCTGGCACTGACGTCAACAGTTGGTGGATCCAGTAATGCGCCATGATCTGCAAACGGGATATGATTGAGCGCATAATGGGTATTATCCGCATCAAATGCACCCCAGCCGCCATTATGTGACTGCATCCCGGCAATCCAGCGCGCCGCACGTAAAATAGGCTCATCCAGTGCAGGATTATTCATCAGTTGCAGCGCATAACCAACAACTGCAGTATCATCAACATCAGGATAGTGTGGGTTTTCAAACTGAAATGCCCAGCCTCCACCTGCAACATCAGGACGTAAGTCCCGCCAGTCCCCCGGTTCATCGCTGAGTTGTTTTCTCAGCAGCCAGTGAATACCCTGATCGATTGCAGTTTTATTTGCGTAAAAGTCCGATTGTTGCAGAGCAAGAATCGCAAGGCCTGTATCCCATACTGGTGAGAGACAGGGTTGACAGTAAGCATCGTGGGTGCGCACCACAAGGAGTTTTTCGAGTGCCTGTTTAGCGGTTTTTACGTGTTCACTGTCGTGATCATGACCAAGCAGTAACAGTGCCTGATATGCACCTGTCATGGCCGGCATAATGCCGCCAATTCCATCTTCACCATTGAGCCGTTCGATAATCCAGTTCTCGGCTTTTTTCAGTGCTTTTTGGCGTACAAAACCAGGGATAAACCGGTCGCAGCTTTTGCCGACTCGATCAAGCGCCAGAAACACCCGATCCAGCCAGTCATTTTTAGCAAAATAATTGTATTCCTGATCCGGTGGAATGACATAGAGCTCATCCAGATTAATATTTTTCGGATTTTTTGCTTTCGCTTTCAATGTACACAGTACAAACAGCGGTACCATTACCGTGCGAGACCAATATGAAACCTTGGTTAAATGGAACGGAAACCATTGCGGCAGAAACATGATTTCAACAGGGATATAAGGCACACCTCGCCAAGGCAGTAATTCAAAGATCGCCAATGCAATCCGGGTAAAAACATTGCATTTGGCAACACCGCCTTGCGATCGAATATAATCATGCGCTTTTCGCATGTGCGGCGCATCGATAGCATCACCAGCCAGCTTTAATGCAAAATAAGCCTTGGTAGTGACACTAATATCGCCTTCACTGCCAATGTAGAGTGGATAACTGCCATCATCATTTTGCTTGGAACGGATATACCGCGCCATCTTGATTTGCAGCAATTCATCAATGTCGCCCGTGTAATGCATTAACATGATGTATTCGGAAGGGATGGTGGTATCTGCTTCCAGTTCGTACACCCAATAGCCTTCAGGATCCTGGTGGTTCAAAATGGCTTGCTGGGCATTCTGAATCGCCTCGTTCAGACTCAAGTCTGAATCGTTGAAAACTGTTTTGTGTGTTTCCTGAACAGTTGAAAGAGATGCTGTTACGCTGTCATCGAACATAAGGTTCGTCCTGTTTTTAAATGTCAGTAAATTTACTCGGTATCATCCGGACTCATTATAAGTGTCCGTAAATTCCCAAATCGGTTTGTCCAGCCCGCGACCGGCAGTTTGAAACAAAAACTTCAAGAGTGTATTGTTGCCAACAGCCATATTGGTTAAGGCAACTGTTGTTTTAACCTGACGGCGTGAAATTTTGACTTGCTGCGAGTCTGTATAATCAGGATGCTGGTGAATCTTTTGCAATGTCAATAAAGCCATGCCAATTGCCCACAGACAAAATTTTCGAATGCCTTTTTCATGAGATGGGATGAGCAATGTATATTGCAGCGCATTATCAAGATGTTGATAAGCATTGCTCACCAGATAAGCCAGTCCGTTTTGAAATGCTTGTGTGTTATTGTCAGCGTCGAGAAGAGTCAAATCATAGCCACACTGCTGGAATACATCACGAGGCAGCCAGCACACATTTCGTTTACGATCATCCCAGATATCTTTGAGTATGTTGGTCATTTGTAGACCTTGCCCAAACGAGACTGAAAGAGCGTGTAATTCATTTCGATGCTGGTTGATTTCTGTTGAATAGTCACAAAACAGCTGAGTCAGCATTTCTCCCACACAGCCAGCAACGTAGTAACAATACTTGTCGAAATCATGCAGAGTCGGTAATCCATGCTTGATTTCAGTTTCCTGAAACAATGGCATTCCATGTGCCATCGTCTGAACACAAGTCTGCAATGCTTTGTATTGCGGTTCTGGAAAACTGTGAGTAATCGCAATAACACGTGGTAATTCTCGAATCAGCTGATGTTCGGCAGGGATAGTACTGTCAGACAGCAGAGGTAATAATTCAACAGATAATGACTCGGCAGATCGTGTGCCATTGACAACCTCAATAAACTGATTGCAAAGCAGTGTGCGTTGTGAATTTGTCAGCGCTGGTTCATCTTCAATTGTGTCGACTGTACGACACAGCAGATAAGCATTGCCGATAACATAGTGTAATTGTTCAGGCAATTGTGGAATTGTGAGCGCGAATGTACGCGAAACGCCTAACAGCATTTCAGACTGGAATTGATTAGCTGCTTTAACGTTTACCTCTGGCATAGTTGTTGTCTTGTCAATACGCAAAGAGGTCTGTTTCTTCTCAGATACAGCCATGGTCTTGTTTGGTAACTGTGTTGTCGATTGTCATAATGGCAACAAAATGTGAGAACTCTATAATAATATCGATCATCAATGCTTGCTAATTTTTACAGATTCTATAGAATTTACCTTTCAAGTCAAGCGCTTGTTTTGCTGAATTAGAAAATGAATTAAAATAAGG
>DRLZ01000393.1 GCA_011322755.1 Crenotrichaceae bacterium | reverse complement strand
TAAAAGCCTTTTGGATGAGACATGAATGCTACTGAGAACCTTAACTCCCACAGAGTATGTTCCCGTGTCACCATCAGCTCATAAATCACCAGTAAATTATATGATAACCCATTAATAAATGAGGAATAAAGTTATGCAAACAGATTTAAGTACTCAAATAAAAACCAGGATCACTGCATGGATTAAAGAATGCAAAAACGATCCAGCTCTATGGAATTCCAGATTCTCACAGTTGTCCCGCTGGGCATCCCATATTACTGGCAGACCATTGGCATTTAATCTGGCTGTTGCAGTTATTCTCATCTGGGCGATCAGCGGCCCGATTTTTGGGTTCAGTGATACCTGGCAACTGATCATCAATACCGCAACGACGATTGTTACCTTCCTGATGGTTTTTTTGATCCAGCATACGCAAAACAAGGACACTGAAGCGATGCAAATGAAACTGGATGAACTGATTCGTTCAATGAATGGAGCCCATAACGCGGTACTGGATTTGGAAGAGTTGGAAGAACATGAACTGGAATTGTTTAAAACTCGTTACCTCACACTGGCACAAGTGGCACGTCAGAATTTGGAGAAGGGACTTTCTGATACCGATACTCCTGATTTCGATATCTGAATAATATGATAATCAAATCAGAGTGACAGTAATCTTAAGCTATTCCAGGAACACTAAGAAAGCATCAGTTTTCATGGTGTTCCTATCGGTGTGGTAGTAGCCCTCTCGCTTTCACACGATGAAAAGTTGATAAGATATCGCTATGCGAGGTGTATTTGGTCTGGATCGCAAAGGAACGTGTATTTGAGATCATAACGAAGAAACTGTCGATAGATCAATCTGCACATGCTTATAGCCTGTCGATCGCAGAGAATATCAGCAAGAGGATACTAGGCGCTAGCTCCGGGGTATCACTGACGAGATAATTTAGAACGATATTGATGCGCAAGAAGGGGGTGGTTACCGATGTCAGTCGATTTCAAATCGACTCATCATGAACCCCACGTCTTGTAGGCGTGGGTTGTTTAGTCGTGGTATTACAACAGAACTCGACGCAAATCACTTAATGCACGACTCAGATGGACGATGAAGCGCGCGCCATTGGCACCATCGATAACTCTGTGGTCATACGATAAAGACAAAGGCAGCATCAGTCGTGGAACAAATTCTCCATTGAAGTAAACTGGCTGCATGCTTGAGCGCGATACGCCAAGTATTGCAACTTCAGGTGCATTCACAATTGGTGTAAATGCAGTACCGCCGATACCGCCCAGGCTGGAGATGGTAAAAGATCCTCCCTCCATATCATTCGGGGTGAGCTTACGGTCTCTGGCGCGCTGGCTGACTTCGGCCAGTTCCTGAGCCAATTGTCGAATACCTTTTTTATCAACATCACGCACCACGGGAACAACCAGTCCTTCAGGTGTATCGACTGCGACACCAATATTAATATAGTGCTTTAGGATTAATTGCTCGCCATTTTGCGTGAGTGACGCATTAAATGCAGGGTAGGCTTGTAATGTGGCTGCAACCGCTTTCATCACCAATGGTAACAAAGTGACCTTGGCGCCCGCATCACGTTGTTCTGCATTGAGTGATTTGCGAAATGCTTCCAGCTCTGTAATATCAGTCAGATCCTGTTGGGTGACATGTGGAATTGTAACCCAGCATCGATGTAAATGTTTTCCAGACAGTTTCTGGATACGGCTTAGATCTTGATGCTCGATTTCTCCAAATTTGGAAAAATCAATGTCTGGCATTGTGCTAATGGCAAAAGCAGATCCGCTTCCGCCACTGTTTAGTCTGGATTTGATCCATTCCTGAACATCAGATTTGAGGATACGACCTTTGTTACCGGTTCCAGAAATAGCGGTAATATCTGCGCCAAGCTCACGTGCAAACCGGCGTACAGACGGGCTTGCAAAAGCAGATACAGGTTTTTGACCTGTGTGAGCAGGAACTGGCGCTGGTTTTACATTTGCGGTCGTGGCTGCGGGTTTGGTTGTTGCGGTACTTGCTGCTGGTTTTTCACTGGCGCTAGTTTTCTCAGACTGTTGTTGTTCCGGGGCCGGTTTGGGCGGTTCACTAGTTTCAGCCGATTGGGGTTGAGCTGCTGTATCCGCTTCCATTACCACAACTTCAGTTCCAGCAGAGACTTTATCGCCAAGTGAAACTAGAATGCGCTTGATGATGCCTGCAGCCGGAGCAGGTAACTCCATTGCCGTTTTTTGATTTTCGATCGTTAGAAGCGGCGCACCTTCTTCTACACTTTGGTCTGGGGCGACCAGAATTTCAACAACATCGACCGTATCAACATCCCCGAGATCAGGGATTTTTATTATCTGTTCTGTACTCATTGTTTATACCGTAGTTGGTTCTGCTCTTTCGGCATCAATGCCATATCGCTTGATTGCCTGTTCGACAGTTTTTGCTGGAATTGAACCTTCATCAGCTAGGGTTTTGAGCGCTGTGATAGCAATATGGAAACGATTGATCTCGAAAAAATCCCGCAACGCTGCGCGCGTATCACTGCGACCATATCCATCTGTTCCCAATACGGTATAACGCTTGTCAATAAATGGACGAATCTGATCAGCAACAATTTTCATATAATCCGATGTGGCAACGATTGGTCCCTCAGTTGATGCGAAACATTTTTCCACATAGCTGACTTTTGGTTTTTTGGTTGGATGCAGACGATTCCAGCGTTCTGTGCTTAATCCATCTTTGCGCAGTTCGCTGTAGCTAGTGACACTCCAGATATCGGCTTGAACATCAAAGTCTTTTTTCAGTAAATCCGCTGCAGCAATAACCTCGCGCAAAATTGTACCACTGCCAAGTAACTGGATCTGGCTTTTGCCTCGAGCTTTTTTGAGCCGATACATCCCTTTAAGAATGCCTGTTTCTGCGTTATTCGGTAAGGCTGGCTGCACATAGTCTTCATTCATGACAGTGATGTAATAGAAGATTGCTTCACCCTCCTGATACATGCGTCTCAGACCATCGTGCACGATGACTGCCAGTTCATAGCCATAAGCCGGATCATAGGAAACGCAGTTTGGAATGACTGATTGCAACAAAGGGCTGTGTCCATCCTGATGTTGTAAGCCTTCACCAGCAAGTGTGGTACGCCCGGCTGTGCCGCCAACCAGAAAGCCACGTGCCTGCATATCACCAGCTGCCCACATCAAATCACCAATGCGTTGATAACCAAACATGGAGTAGTAGATGTAAAACGGTATCATCTGTATTTTGTGATTGGCATACGCTGTTGCGGCTGCAATCCATGAACACATAGCACCTGCTTCATTAATGCCTTCTTCCAGAACCTGACCTTTAATATCTTCTCGATACCAGGCCATTTGTCCGGCATCCTGGGGTTCAAATAATTGCCCGACCGAAGAGTAGATTCCGTACTGCTGAAACAACCCATCCATTCCGAATGTACGCGCTTCATCCGGAACAATTGGCACAATGTATTTACCCAGTTTTTGATTACGTAACAGAGCACTCAAAATGCGCATAAATACCATAGTGGTTGACAGCTCATGTTCTCCACTGCCTTTGAGTACAGAATCGAACAACGACAGCTCGGGTACTTGCAGCAATGTTGCTTCATGCTTACGCGCAGGCAGATAACCACCCAAAGCCTTGCGGCGCTCATGAAGATAAAGCATTTCCGGGCTGTCTGGTTCTGGTTTGTAAAGAGGGACTTCATCACCCAGCTGGTCATCTGCAATGGGAATGTTAAACCGATCTCTAAATTGTCTAACGGCTTTGAGATCCATTTTTTTCTTTTGATGGGTAATGTTTAAGCCTTCGCCAGCGTGGCCCATTCCATAGCCTTTTACTGTTTTCGCCAGAATGACTGTTGGTTGACCGTTATGCTGCATGGCTTGATGGTAGGCGGCATAGACCTTGTGAGGATCGTGACCACCGCGATTCAGGCGCCAGATATCCTCATCGCTCATATTCGCGACCATTTCAAGCAATTCAGGATAGGCTCCGAAGAAATGTTCGCGAACAAAAGCACCGTCTTTGGCCTTGTAATTCTGATAATCGCCGTCCACAACTTCTTCCATACGTTTGCGTAACAAACCCTTGGTGTCGCGAGCCAACAGTGGATCCCAGTAGGAGCCCCAGATGACTTTAATTACATTCCAGCCAGCTCCCCTGAAATCACCTTCCAGTTCCTGAATGATTTTACCGTCACCACGAACAGGACCATCAAGACGCTGAAGATTGCAATTCACCACAAACACGAGATTGTCGAGTTTTTCCCGGCCAGCCATTGCCAAAGCGCCTTTAGACTCAGGCTCATCCATTTCGCCATCACCCAAAAATGCCCAGATTTTGCGACCATCTGTATTCAAAATTCCCCGGTTGTGCAGATACTTGGTAAATCTGGCTTGATAAATCGCCATAATCGGCCCGAGACCCATTGAAACAGTCGGGAATTGCCAGAAATCAGGCATTAGCCAGGGATGAGGATATGATGACAAGCCTTTCTCACCAATTTCACGTCGGAAGCGTTGCAACTGTTCTGCTTCAAGGCGACCTTCCATGAATGCGCGTGCGTAGATTCCAGGAGAGGCATGCCCCTGGAAATAAACCAGATCACCGCCATGATCTTTGTCCGGGGCACGAAAAAAATGATTAAAACCAACATCATATAAAGTTGCTGATGATGCAAATGTAGCGATATGACCGCCCAGTTCAGGGTTTTTCATATTGGCATTTTGAACCATCGCCATTGCATTCCAGCGTATGTACGAGCGCAGGCGTTGTTCAATTTCTGTATCGCCAGGCGTTTTCGCTTCCTGTTCAGGCGGAATTGTATTCAGATAGGCTGTATTCGCTTTGTAAGGTAAATTAATTCCCGATTGTCTCGAATGAGCGACCAGTTGCTCGATCAGAAAATGCGCGCGCTCGGCTCCCTCCTCGCGAAGTACCGCATCCAGTGCTTCTATCCATTCAGTTGTTTCTTCTGGATTAAGATCATTCGATGATGATATCTCTTGACTCATTTCAGGATGACCTCATATGCCTTATCGCAGCTAAGTTTCATGATTCAGCTCACTCATTCATTTGTTCACAAAAAAATAATTAACAACCAGGAGTATCCGGTTTATTGTTAGCGCTTTCTGTTATTGAATTGGATGCGGATACCAGCAGTATTGCTGGGGAAAACCTGAAAAACAGCGCTATGTAAGCCATGTTGTTAACAGGGGTTTTACCCTAAGCGCAAACAAGGGGAGTATTAAAACATAACTTGTGACTGTTCGCAGGGTGCAATTTCATAACGTATCGCCAAAAATCGTCTTTTTTATCTCTATTTGACGACAATCATTGCTGAAATGCCTAGATTTGACGGCAAGTAAAAGCGAGTACTGTTACTTACTAAATTGAGAACTCGTGCTGTCGGTACGTTGTGTCAATGATTGATGGAGTAGCGGTTAAGCGCTAACAGAGGTGGAATGCGAGAGTTTGTGCAAGCAGGCTGAAATTGGCAGAGAAAAGAAACGAGGTAGAAGAGGAGGAGGAATTCTACCTCGTTGAGAAATTGTTATTGTCTGCAACTTAAATATACGAACATTTACGATTATTTTCTGTTAAATAGTTCACAGTTTGGATATAAATTATTCACATCAAGATGATTCTGCTGTGTATCCAGCCCTGTTTGTTGATATTGATGAAAATGTTTGAAGATTAGCTGTCATCCACGAGCTGTTTTAGCTGATAGAGTACATCCAGAGCTTGTTTTGGGGTGACATCATCGATGCTAAGATCAGACAGTTGGGTAACCACAGGGTGTGGCTCAAGTGTATTGTTGCTGGCAAACAGGTCGAGCTGTTGTGATTGGAATTGATCCTGTTGCTGAGAAACCTGGGTGGTTTCGAGACCACGTAATTTTTTTTTGGCATTCGAAATCACTGTTTTCGGTACTCCTGCCAAAGCAGCGACTTGCAAGCCGTAACTTTGACTGGCCGGACCGTTGTTAACAGTATGCATAAAGACGATCTGATCCTGATGTTCTACAGCGTGCAAGTGAACATTGGCAATCTGTGGATGATCGCTGGCGAGCTGGGTAAGTTCAAAATAGTGGGTTGCGAACAGGGTGAATGCAACGAGTTTACTAGCCAGATACTCTGCACACGCCCACGCCAGCGACAAGCCATCATAAGTGCTGGTTCCGCGACCTACTTCATCCATTAAGACCAGACTGTAGCGGGTTGCGTTATTCAGAATATTTGCTGTTTCAGTCATTTCCACCATAAATGTTGAGCGACCGCTGCTGAGATCGTCGGATGCGCCGATGCGGGTGAATATGCGATCAATCGGACCAATTGTTGCTGAACTGGCTGGGACATAACTGCCAATGTGAGCGAGCAGGACAATCAGTGCTGTTTGTCGCATATAAGTTGATTTTCCGCCCATGTTTGGTCCTGTTATCATGAGCATACGAATGTCTTCTGAAAATAGACAATCGTTGGGGATGAACGGCTCGTCAGTATTTGATTCAACGACCAGATGGCGACCTTGCTTGATATCGATCAGTGGCTTGTCTACCAGTGTTGGCACAAATAAATTTAAGCGTTCAGCCCGTTCTGCAAAATTAGCAAGCACGTCCAGTTCGGCAAGAGCAGCAGCACAGCTTTGCAACGCATGTAAATCTATTGCCAGTGTGTCCAGTAGTTGATCATATAATTGTTTTTCAAAACTCAGCGCTTGTTGTCTGGCACTTAGCACTTTTTCTTCAAAGTCTTTCAGTTCCGGCATGATGTAGCGTTCAACGTTTTTCAAGGTCTGGCGACGCATATATTCAGCAGGGATACGCTCTGCCTGTGATCTTGGTGCTTCCAGATAAAAACCGTGAACCCGATTGTAGCCAATTTTCAGATTGGTAATGCCGGTCTTGTCACGCTGTTGCTGTTCCATCTTGAGCAGGTATTCATCGCTGTTATGGGAAATATCGCGGAGTTCGTCAAGTTGTGGATTGTAACCGTGCGCAATCACGCCGCCATCACGAATCAATACAGGTGGATTGTCAATAATTGCTTGTTGCAATAAGGTGACCATTGCGTTGTGATGACCCAGTTGATCATCTAAATCTTTTAATAAAGGGTTATCTGATTCAACCAGTATTTTTTTGATACCGGGGAGTGCGTTTAATGTCTCACGTAACACCATCAGATCGCGTGGACGTGCTGATTTTAATGCGATACGTGCACTGATGCGTTCGATATCACCAGTGTTTCGCAATAATTCACGAATTGTCTGGTGACTATTATTATCAAGCAGGGTTTGTATGCATTGGTGCCGTTGCCTGAGTATTGAATGTTGACGAAGCGGCCTGTGCAGCCAGCGTCGTAGCATGCGGCTGCCCATTGTTGTTCTGGTTTTGTCCATGACGCCGAATAATGTTAAATCGACGCGTCCTGATGCATTGAAGTCAAGTTCAAGATTACGCCGTGTGGCAGCATCAAGTATGACTGTATCCTCACTGTTCTCGACCCGAATCCCGTTAATATGCGGTAAGGATTCAAAACAGGTGTCTTTCAGGTATTGAAACAGGCATCCCGCAGCGCCGATTGCCACAGTCAAATGATCGCAACCGTAACCACTCAAGTGCCGGGTGTGGAACTGGCGAGTGAGTGTGTGATGTGCAGATTTGATGTCAAAATGCCAGGCAGGGCGTGTGCTGAGAGAGCGATTTTGTTTAATCGACACAGGGCACTGCCAGTCTTCGTTAATTAATAGTTCAGCAGGATTCAGGCGTTCCAGTTCAGCTGTCAAGTTATCCAGATTGTCGACTTCCTGTAATACCAGTCGCCCGCTTGCCATATCCAGACTGGCGATACCGTAGAGATTGTGTTTCCCTACAGAAATTGCAGTCAGCAGGCTGTCCGCGCGTTCTTCGAGCAAACTTTCTTCGGTGAGGGTGCCGGGTGTAATCACTCTGACGACTTTGCGCTCAACCGGCCCTTTGGTTGTGGCTGGATCACCAATTTGTTCACAGATCGCCACTGACTCACCTTGGCGCAACAGCCGCGCCAGATAATTATCCGCAGCATGGTAGGGAATACCGGCCATTGGAATCGGTTTGCCAGCAGATTGACCGCGAGAGGTGAGGGTAATGTCAATCAAGCGAGATGCTTTTTCTGCATCAGCAAAAAACAGTTCATAGAAATCGCCCATCCTGTAAAATAGCAATACATCAGGATGCTCTGCCTTGATGCGTAGAAATTGCTGCATCATTGGTGTATGTGAGCTGTTAGTTTCTGAGGGTTTTTTCGCCATTCTGTGGG
>DRLZ01000392.1 GCA_011322755.1 Crenotrichaceae bacterium | reverse complement strand
TGGTTTTGCTACTTTGCATGTTCACATCGCTCATTTTCGCAAAGTCTATCAAGTGCTTGTACAACAATTCGATATTCAGAGGATATTTTATCCAGTAGACGACTCAGATCAGAAATATCTTTGTCACGGGCTTTGCCTTCCAATTCCCGGCTTAGCGTTGCCAGACGTGTCGCACCGACATTTGCGCTACTGGATTTAAGATTGTGTGCCAGTTTACGGATAGAATCAGTATCGTTTTTGCTGACTGCGTCAATAAGAGAAGTGAGACTCTGGTCAGAGCAAGTAACAAACATTTCGCATAACTCGGATAAAAATAGATTGTCGCCCGTCTGATCCATTGCTCTTATATTATTAATCGTTTGCGGATTTAAAGTCTCATTGGTCGTTGATACATGATGATTACTCTGCTGTTGTTGTTTTTCATTGACTGTAGATGCAACATTGCCAAGAGAATCCTGTTCGGCATCATACACTAATTCAGCAGGTGACCAGATTTTCAGAATGCCCTGAATCTGTTTTCGATTAAAAGGTTTGCTGAGATAGTCATCCATACCGGCTGAAAGGCACTTTTCGCGATCACCTTGGAGTGCATTTGCTGTGAGTGCGATAATCGGAATCCGTTTGTCGTCATTCGCGGCTGCTTCAGCGCGACGAATCTGTTGACTTGTTTCATAGCCATCCATTAGCGGCATTTGGCAGTCCATAAAGATGAGATCGTAGTGATGATCTGAAAGCGCCTCAATTGCTTTGCTGCCATTATTGACGATATCAACTTGACAGCCTAGCGTTGTTAGTATCTGGCGGATCACTAGCTGGTTGGCTGGATAGTCTTCAGCGACCAGGACACGCACATCAAAGTGATAATGCTGATTCGTGGTATTATCCTTTTCGCGACGACTTCTAGATAAGCAGGGAACTGGTACGCCCATCAGACCGGCAATTGAGTTATACAAATAGGATTGTTTTACTGGTTTTGCTAGAAAATGATCGATGCCAACCTCCTGACAAGCTGCTGAAATATCAACTTGATAGATAGAGCTAAGCATAATCAGGCGTATATCTGCAATTTCTGGTTCAGACTGTATCGCCTTTGCCAAAGCTATCCCGTCTATTTCTGGCATTTGCATATCTAAAATAGCAAAATCAAAAGCATGACCTGACTTTTTTGCAGCTCTGAGGCTTTCCATGGCTTGATATGCATCGGCAGCACTTTCAGACTGAATTGACCATGATTTCAGCTGTAACTCAATAATCTCACGATTCGTGGCATTGTCATCAATAATCAAAGCCTTGAAGCCTTGCATATTATGGATGGCTTCAGGTTCAACACAAATCACTGGCTGGTCGAAACGTGCTGTGAATGAAAATGTTGAACCGAGACCAACGACGCTCTCGATACTCATTTCACCATGCATTAAAGTGACGAGTTGTTTAGCAATACTTAGACCTAATCCCGTACCGCCGTATTTACGTGTGGTCGATCCATCGGCTTGAGAAAAAGAATCAAAGATTCTGCTTTGTGCATCTTCTGAAAGACCAATTCCGGTATCCTGGACTTCAAAACACAATACTTTAGTTTCCGCGTTTTCAGCATTCTCTATAAGATTGGAGACTCGGATGATGACTTCACCTTTGTCAGTAAATTTGATTGCATTACTGATTAAATTCATCAGGATTTGACGCAGTCTGTTAGGATCTCCTCGCACTATTTTTGTTACATCACTGTGTACCAGACACGCGAGCTCAAGTCCTTTACTGTGTGCATGTTCGGCTAGCAATTCGACAGCTTCATCTACCAGATCGCAGAGATCAAAATCAATCAGTTCAAGCTCCAGCTTGCCAGCCTCGATTTTGGAGAAATCGAGAATATCATTGATGATTGAGAGTAAGGATTCAGCTGATTTGTAAGCAGTGTGGGCAAATCCATGTTGCTCTTTGCTAAGAGAACTGTCCAGCAGAAACTCAGTCATGCCGAGTACTGCATTCATCGGCGTGCGTATTTCGTGGCTCATATTAGCTAAAAACTGTGATTTGGCAATATTTGCAGCCTCTGCTTTTTCCCTTGCTTTTTGTAAATCTTGTGTGCGCTGGATAACTTTTTCTTCCAAGGTATCACGGTGTTGTTCAGCTTCTTTTTGATAGGTTTTTAAACGCTGACTCATACGATTAAAGGAACGCGCAAGTTTACCAATTTCGTCCTTGGATTGAATATTAATTTGGGTACCAAAATCGCCTTTGGAAATTTTCTTTGTGGCATTAACCAATGATGCAATAGGCGAGGTGATCTTGCGTGTCATTAATAGCGTAAGAATGCTGCCAATCAATACCATAATCGAAATGATTAACAAGGTGTTATAAAAAAAGTCGGCTCCATCTTTTTGTATTCTTTGTTGAGTTAGGCCAAGCTGAATGTAACCAATGATTTCAGACTGATTGTCTCGTTTAGAGATGTCAGACGGGGAATTATCAGTAATGGCAGGTGGCATTGTAAGTACTGGGACAAGTATATCGATAATAGAGTTTTGTGTTTCTGATGAAGTATATTCTTCGATATGAATCCCACCTTTTTTGAGTGCAGATTGATCGCTGAGTAGTGGAATTCGTACACTGGGATAATAGCTTTCATTAACCAGAATTTTATTGTCATTGCTGATGATGACAGCGTAAGCGATATCCTTGTTTAGACTAAGACCTTTTATTGTTCTGCGCAACATTGCTCTGTTGTCACTGATAATGCCAGCTTCACTGTTGCTGGAAAGCATATGAGCAATTCCGGTTCCATACTGAATTAACCTTTGCCTTGATGTTGTTTTCTCTTGGATGATGAGAAAAGTACTTGTTCCTACAGCAGTGAACAAAATCAGCGCAGTGGTGAGTAGATTAAACCGAGTCTCAATAGAGCTGTGAAATTTCATAATCCGTTATCCTTGGTACATGTCTTTCTGGCACATTAACGTCACAGTGGCAGTGGTTTCCAGTACAGAGAAATGATTATTCGGGGTTAACAAAATGCAATGGCCAGATTAGATATACGAAGAAAATTAAATCATTACTGGTGATTCAAATGATTGATAATTAAGTATTATTTTTATATGCGGAGCACAAGTGCCAATAGAAACTACAAATGAAAGAGCTTGGTTTCCACAGAATGACATACTACTAGAAGTGTAGCTGAGAAATTTTATTTGTCAGAATCCCGAGAATAATATTATTAATAGTAGTAGTTTGTTGAGTTAAGCCGGATTGGTACAAACGAGAATGGAAATCATTGTATTAGTATATCCAGAATGATATAACTGATTTTTATAATACATTAAATCTGAATCTGTGACTTCAAAAAAGAAATTTTTGAAATCACGGATTTATAAACTGGTTAAACTACGCTGGTTGGGGTAGTCGCGAGTAAGCAGAAAATTCCACACTTCATTCATATGCTGGGTAATTATAAAGTAAGGTAAATATCTGGTATGGAAATATTACCGGAAAAGTATTATGGCGGATAAGGAATTTTTTAGCGCTGTTGCGATTGCGTTGACGTTGATAGCTTATTTTCCATACATTCAATCTGTTCTACAGAATCAAATCAAACCGCATGTATTCTCCTGGATCATTTGGGGTTCTACTACATTCATCGTCTTTCTTGCGCAGTTGGAAGGTGGTGGTGGGATTGGAGCATGGCCTATTGGTGTATCTGGTGTAATCACTGTTTTCGTTGCATTGCTGGCGTACATTAAAAAATCTGACATTAGCATCACCAAAACTGACTGGTGTTTTTTTGTATCAGCGATGGCTTCTATACCATTCTGGTTTTTTACCTCTGACCCACTCTGGGCTGTATTGATACTGACCAGCGTTGATATTCTGGGGTTTGGCCCAACAGTTCGTAAGGCGTTCTTTCACCCATACCAGGAAGATGCACTGTTTTTCTCTGTTTTTATGGTACGTAACCTGGTTTCTCTTATGGCACTCGAATTCTACTCATTGACAACGGTGCTTTTTCCCGCAGCTATAGCAGGTGCATCTTTTATTCTGGTGTCAATGATACTCTTTCGGCGGAGAGTGATAGTGAAGAAAAAGTGAGACCGGGGTTGGCTGATAACTCAGCAGTTGTTTTGCCAACAATAGATGTTTCATCATAGATAGGGCATTAACCTAAAGTAATTTCTTAAGCCTATGCATGGCTGCTATGTGACCGAAGAAAAATAGGTACTCATCACAAGCTTATAATAAACCTGCTTTGTGTTTAATAATTGGATCGTTACTGAATACCATTGAGAGTTACCTTTTTTTTGATTTAAGATTCGACACCAATTATCAACATGGTCAACTTCTTTCTGGTCAAGCTGAAGTGCTGGTTAAATCAGCAGTAATACACTTGAACCTCAAAAACACTGCCTGGAACCAAAACTCGATAGCAATTAAGTAGGTTTAGTAAACTGTCACCGTGATTTCGTAATTTCTATGTTGTATGACCGTTATAATCCTGACATCGCTTTATTTTTTACTGTATGGTGTAGATTACGGTTTGTAACAATCAGACACAAATTAGTCACTTATCAATTGATTTTTTAATTCAAAAAATGTGTAATGAGTTATTGGTTAAATAAGAGGTCATCGTTATGAACAGCAATCTGATACGAACAATAAATAATAAGGTGGTTATCTATGTAACTTTACTGTTAGCTGTAGTAAACCTTCAGGCAGCAGAGGTTACCTGGAATATCAATGGTGGCACATTTGCTGATGATGGTCAGTTTTCAGGTCAGTTTATTTTTGATGAAGCGACACAGAAGATTACAAGTTGGCAGATTT
>DRLZ01000391.1 GCA_011322755.1 Crenotrichaceae bacterium | reverse complement strand
CCAAACAAGCGAACAACATGCAACATGCAAGTCAGGCGTGATTCAATCTTTGAGTTTGAGTTAACCGTCACCCAGGGAGAACGCTCAGATGAAGTGTGCGCCAGCATTTGTTCTTTGTATTTGGTAAACGTATCCCATTTTTTTCGTGCCTGTAAATCTGTCGGAGACAATTTCCAGTACTTGAACGGGTCATTGATGCGATCATTAAAACGAATCAACTGGGTTTTGCTATCCACAGATAAATAAAATTTAACCAGCTCAATCTGCTGATCAAGAAGCTTGTGTTCCCAATCCAGCACTTTACTCATAAAGTATTTGTACTGGGCTTTTGTGCAATATCCCATGGTTGGTTCAATTAAAGCGCGGTTGTACCAGGAACGATCAAAAAACACGATTTCACCCGGTTTTGGCATGTGTTTTTCGTAGCGTAGAAACCAGCGTTTCGATTCTTTCCTGGTTGGAATACCAAGCTCGACAACCCTGTAATTTTTAGGCATCAAATTTTCAACAAAGCGTTTTATTGTTGCGCCTTTACCAGCAGCATCACGCCCATCGAGGGTAATAACCACCTTCCGCCCCTTATCAACTACGTTTTGTTGAATGCGTAATAATTCAAATTGCAGGCGTTTTTTTTCAATCCAGTAATCGTGCAGATTGATGTCTGTATATGGCGTTTGAATTCTTCGAACTGCTTTCATTTTAGTAACTTGCTAAGTTTAATTCTCTACAATAGTGACTCTAAGAAATGATGAGTCTCATTCATCCACACTAACCAGACGAGCTAAACAACATCAGATGAGAAAGCCTTTTGACGAGCACTGCCAACAATTAACACCGATAGATTGTACAAATTTGCTAATAAAACACGGAACAAACAGTATAATAATATAACCCTGTCGCGCTCAAACAACGATCATACAAACAGCATGCATGTATGCAAACGCACGACACCATAATATGATCGTAGCGTCTGATTATGACAGCATTAACAAGCCGGTGCTGTTTTATGCTTGCAATCTCTGGTTATACAGCTGCAACAGTTGAACGAAAAATGTTAGAAGTATTTTGAGGTCTGTTCTACGAATTGCTCTCCACGATCAGGTGATCAAAACACGTTATGAGTCGTATCCTCAAAAACCAATTCGAATTGTCCCTTTCATGTAATGAGGAGTTATGAATGAAATCATATTATACCCAACTCAGAATCGATGAATTGAAATATGGATTACCCTGGTTACCATTGTCATTAAAAATGTTGTTCACTGGTTATCTACTCGCAATTGGTCTTGGCTTACTGGTCGCTGGCGCACAAATCATGCTGACTCATGGCATGGCCGATGGAAAATTTGGCTTGTCAGTTGATGATATTGTTTATAGTTATTACGGGAATCGCGAAGGCACCACCATCGAAGCCAAACTCAACGGCACAATGAAAGACAAAGCACCACCGGAAATTCGTATTGAGCTAATTAAATGGGCACGCAAAGGCGCGCCTCAGAAAGACTGGGACAACGGAATTCATCAAAAAATCCAGGATCACTGTGTACTCTGCCATAACCAGTCTTCATTTCTCCCTGATTTTACCAAACTTGAAACACTACAAAGTCTTGCCAAAGCAGACACAGGGGAATCGGTCGCAAAATTGACAGCTGTCTCGCATATCCACTTGTTCGGCATCTCATTTATTTTTATGTTGATGGGACTGATTTTTGTTTTTTCAATTGGAATTCCCCAATGGTTAAAAGCTGTTATCGTTATGATACCCTTCTTGTTTCTGATACTTGATATCTTATCCTGGTGGCTCACTAAATATTTTCCGGGGTTTGCCTGGGTGACCATTATTGGCGGGTTTGGATATACTTTCGCGTCTACAGCAATGTGGTGTATTAGCCTCTATCAATTGTGGATATTGCCAAAAATTCTAACCAAAAGCCCACCGCCATATACGCCACCAGCCGAGGAAAGTTAGTCGATATGTTCGAGTGCTCCGTCAACATTAGGATCATATGCATAGGTGAAGCCGACCCATCAATCCTAAATTGCCGTAGTACTGAATGTTATTATAACGAACTGTCCCTGCAAGCAACCAGCACTGTAAATTGAGTTCTACGAAGAAACCATTCAAACAAGTGAGTACACTAGCCATGTGGTTTTTGTTGTCCACACGCTACTACAAACTCATCTCTGGTCAGTCAATAACGCCTGTTTGGTTGCTAGTCAGGTTGGATAAGATAGACTGATACCATGTTTAAATTTCTCCCTGGCATTTTACTTATTCAGCTTGCAACATCAGCGCTGGTTTTTATTCTGATCAAAACTCCGATCGAGAATTTTCAAATCATCGCAGTTGCACTGCTTGGTCTTGTTATCAGCTTGTTTGGCGCGTTCTGGTTTGCTTCAATCGCATTAAACATCCATAAGGATGCTCTGGAAAAAACAAAACAGGCGCATGCTCAGGAACGTGAAAACCTGCTGGTTGATACTGAGCGTCAAAAAGCTGAAATGCTTAAACAAACCCACAGTCAGATCGTCAAGGAAACCAACCGCGCCCACGCCAAGGCCAATTTAAAAGTTGGCGCTATGTTTACTGCTGCTGTGGGGGCAGGTGCATTGATGTTATTCACACAGTTTATTACTGTCGGTCTGGTCATGCTGGCAACCACAGGCGGTGCGCTCACAGGTTATCTGGCTCGCGCCAGACACGACAGAATTGCTAAAAATGTATTGCAAAAACAGTTAGAAACTCCTGCTCAAAAAATGCTTGAATCAAAACAATCAAACTCATGATGCATGATTTCTTTCATCATTCCACAAGAACTCACTGACAAGAGAACTGAAAATGATTCCTTTACATGATGATAATCCAACCACGATTAAACCCGTCATAACGATTGTTTTTATTCTGATCTGTGTGCTGGTGTACGTATGGGAAGCATCACTTGGTCGCCAGATTCAGCAAGCTATCTTTAGCCTCGGTGTCATTCCAGCTGCATTGGTCGGTAGCGCATCATTACCCGCTGAGATTGCAACGATACCAGCATGGCTTACCATATTTACATCCATGTTCATGCACGGCGGCTTTATGCACTTAGCAGGAAACATGCTTTATTTATGGATTTTTGGTAATAATATTGAAGATGCGATGGGGCACGTTAAATTTGTACTATTTTATATCCTGTGTGGTATCGCAGCCGTGTTCGCACAAGTCATTCTCAACCCTGGCTCTACAACCCCGATGGTAGGAGCCAGCGGTGCAATTTCCGGGGTGTTAGGCGCTTATCTGCTACTTTACCCACATGCAAAAGTGCTTGTACTGATCCCTTTTGGAGTATTCTCGCGCACCATGAAGGTTCCTGCTTTGTACGTATTGGCGCTGTGGTTTGGGCTTCAATTATTCAGTTCGATCGGAAGCGGGTCACAAGAAGGTGGTGTTGCTTTTGGAGCACATATTGGTGGTTTCATCGCCGGCATGCTGTTAATCCCGTATTTCCGTGACAGAAAATTTCCAATCCATTCTCCCTGGAGTCAATTCTAAGTGATATTGTAACTGACTGCATTTCTGAAGATTGCTTGTTTCAGGTACTGACAATAAAGTTGAGGAGTTCACCATCGTCTGTGGAATAACTAACCTCAATCGGTGCGCAGCAGACTTCGCAGTCTTCGATATAGGCTTGCTCGGAAACCGAAAGATCCACCAGCATCGAGATGGTCTCTCCACAGTGAGGGCAGCTAAAAAATTGCTCTAGTTCAATCATAGTATTGACGACAAAACAGCAATAAAACTTTGTTGCTTTCGCCTGTGTTCTAGACGAATGTGATATGAATACTTATGATTATATTAGACGCCACACAATTGTTATACAGTTGACGATAAGGAATCTGCTCAACATTTACTTTTCACTTGCAACCTGCTTCAACAACCTCAATCCATCCTGCAACAAACAGACAAATTCATAATTTGAAATCAGAAAATACAAGTCATTGGCGACGCTGGCTATTACCCGTTGTTTTCATTCTCGCGGGTATCTTGCTGTATTCAGTACTGATGTTCTTCAAAAAAGAACCGTCAACGATAACAACCAGAAATAAGATTTGGCCAGTGAATGTGATGTCTATAAAGCTTCAGTCACATACCCCTGTACTCACACTCTACGGTGTTGTCGAAAATCCGGGTACTCTAACAATTACCGCACCGGGATCGAGCTATATTACACAATTACCAGTGCAGGAAGGACAAATTGT
>DRLZ01000390.1 GCA_011322755.1 Crenotrichaceae bacterium | reverse complement strand
GCGATCACACACGGCATCTTTGACAGGTGTCCCGCGTGTGCGCTCAATCTGCGCCAGAACATCGGGTAACGTGTGATTATCGTGGCAGTTTGTCGCGTGACTGACGACACCAACAATAATATTGGTTGTCGCCGTGGCAGAAATGGAGACCTTATTGCCATATTCGTATTGTTTGTGGTCTTTTCCTTTTCCAATGCAGTACACATCAGGCTCATGCAGCGAATAGATTTTGTTGCGATCTTTCGGCTGTTGATTCAGCACCCGTTCGTAAAACAAAAAGTCTTTTTGGTGGTGTTCAAATAAACAGTGCTTGGGCAAGGTGCGTCGTAATTCCCGGATCAAAATCTCCGCAATGGTGCGGAGTCGCTTTAACGCTCTTTTCGCTTTCGCCCGGCGTTTCACATGTCGAAAGTGGCGAATTGCCAAGCGCAGTGACTTGACTTCTTTTGTGAAGGTACGACGTTGTTGAATGCCGTGTTTTTTGGCTAATTTGTTCAGACGGTTGATGATCTTGATCGCCAGCTTGGCGTCGGTGGGATAGGTGATGTTCTTTTCTTGCACCGTGGTATCGATATTCACCGTCTTTTCTAATGCCGCCTTGCCATGCAGCTGAACGCTCATTTGAAAAATGCGTTCAAATCCTTCCGTTCCAATCCGTTGTCTAAAATGAACCAGCTCTGTGCTGTCACACGGAGCCGTACAGCTGAATTCTGTGAATCCGCAAAAGGATTGGTAGTAGGGGTTGCGCTTGAATTGGAGCACCACCTTCTCATCACTGATGATTTTCTAACTGTTTCAATAACAGCAAACCAACCATCAAGCGGATAGGTTTGGCGGGGCGGCCTGTATTGTGCGTGTAGTGTTTGGCAAAGGCGCGTTCAAATTCAACCCAGGGAATGACCTTGGCCAGTTGTAAGAGAGGATCATGGGGATCCAGCTGTTGCAATAGATCGGTTCCAAATAAATTGGTTTGATGAGCGGTGCTGGATGGGGTTAACATTGTTCACCATTTCGACCAGAAAAGTAGACTCTATTTTAACATTTCTGGTCGTTTGAATGTGGCTAATTTCGTATAATATGATTATATTTCAATAGGATGAATGTTTTTTAAGGGCTGACTAAATAACCAGTAACTGTTATTTCCAGCCTCAGCTGTTTTTTCCAGCTTACGAGAAAATCACCAACAAAAAAAGGCGCAAACAATTGCGCCTTTTTTAATCTCAATTACTATATTAGTCGCCGTAAACGGATAACTCATAACGACTAATAATGCCAAGCAAACTATGCACTCTCCAATCCATATGATGTACTGAAGTAATTCCACCATCGCGCTTTGCCGCATTAACACTGCAATCACCTTGAGCAACCATCGCAACATAACTGATACATGTTGACCTGCCTACTTTTGAATAGGACCCATGTTCATCAGTTGCCTGTACCGGCAGTGCCAGATCTGTATATACAGCCCCGATCGGCTGGTTGGTTGCGCAACCTGTTAATAATGCTGCGCCAACCATCACACCCACCATTACCGTTGTCTTTACTTTTAACATTGTCATCTCCTTATCTTATGTTATTTAAAACAAGACAGCTATCACCTGAAGAATTAACATCAATAAAATCACGCAACCAACTGTTTCAATTGGTATCATAACGATGTCAATACAATCAGGCAAGAATAATTTATCGATGATCTCTGTCCACCGCAGCTAGATTCTACGCAGCTCACCATCAATGCCATCTGAACCATTTGCTAGTAAACAACTGTACGAAAACACATCACTGCGCAAGGCACTAAAGAAAATTTGTGTCTTCAAAAACTAAAATTCTGGGCTCCAACATATCATGAATTGCATACTTCGGGCCTTCCCGACCAATACCAGAATCCTTAACTCCACCGTATGGCATATGGTCTGCTCGAAATGTTGGGGTTTCATTAACGGTTAATCCGCCAACTTCAAGATGGGTAAATGCATAGCGAATTTTTCGATTATCATTGGTGAATACTCCCGCCTGCAGACCATAAGCAGATTCATTGACCGCGTCCACTGCTTGTTTAAAATCAGTGTATTTTTCAATCACCACAACAGGTGCAAAGGCTTCTTCGTAGGTTACCTTCATGTCTGGTTTGGTATTGGTCATCACAGTTGGTTGATACAATGCCCCTTTCCGAACACCACCACATAACATGGTTGCTCCTGCTTGTACTGCTTCATTCACCCATTGCTCAATACGATATGCATTATTTTCATCAATCATTGAGGCAACAGCTGTCTCCGGCTTGAGTGGGTCGCCAACCTTTAGTGCTTTGACTGCTTTCACATAGCGCTCAGTAAAATCATCATAAACTGATGTATGGACATAAATTCGCTGGGTATGGATACAGCTTTGCCCTGCATAGGAAAAACCGCCTACCACTGCTTTACTGGTGGCTTTATCGAGATCGGCGTCTGCTTCAATAATCAGTCCTGCATTGCCACCCAATTCCAGTACGATTTTCTTCTTTCCTGAATTCTTTTTCATTAACCAGCCAACTTCTGCCGAGCCGGTAAACGTGAGCAGCTGATACCGATCATCTGTAACCAGACGGTTGCCTGTTTGCCGATCCATTGGCAACACTGAAAACGCGCCTTTTGGCAAGCTGGTTCGATCAATTATTTCAGCCAGCTTGAGTGCGGTGACAGGGGTACTCGATGCCGGCTTCAAAACCATTGGACAACCCGCTGCGATAGCTGGCGCGACCTTGTGTGCGACCAGATTCAGTGGAAAATTAAACGGGGTAATACCAGCGACCAGTCCCACTGGAAAATATTCCACCACACCGTGTTTTCCAGCTGCATTGGGCATCCAGTCCAGACTCAGCACTTCCCCTGGCAAACGCTTGGATTCCTCAGCCGCTACCAGAAATGTCTGCACTGCACGACCCACTTCAGCCAATGCTGTTGAATACGGCTTACCTGCTTCGTTTGCCATCAGCGTCGCAAATTCACCACTAGCAGCATCAATCTGCTGACTGATCGACATCAAAATCTCATAGCGCTGATAGGCCGGAAGATTCTGCATTTCCGACCTTACAGCAACAGCAGCTTGAGTTGCTTGCTCAAACTGTGCAGCAGCGGCTAGAAAAGTTGTAAAACAGACTTCACCAGAATAAGGATTAACGACATCGAGTTCATTGTCAGTTTTTTGAAATGATCCGCCAACATAGATAGGATATTGTTTTGTTGTCATCTTAGCTCACACAGACTTTTTGGCTGAGATCGTTACCCAGTACAGTATCATTTTGGGAATAGTCAATCGGGACTTCGATAATATAAACACCCGTTGCCTCGAGGCACTGCTGCAATAAAGGCAGCAAATCCTTTGTTGACTCCACCCGAAAACCATGTGCACCATAACTTTCAGCATATTTAACAAAGTCTGGATTACCAAAATCCAGACCCCACTCCGGTAGATCCATGCCGTGTTGCTTCCATTTGATCATCCCGTAACTGTTATCATTCAGAATCAACACAACGAGATTGAGTTTCATACGCAGCGCTGTTTCTATTTCCTGGCTGTTCATCATAAAACCGCCATCTCCACAAACTGCAATGACTCTACGTTCCGGATGAACCAGTTTAGCGGCCATCGCAGAAGGCAACCCTGCGCCCATGGTTGCCAGCGCGTTATCCAGAAGAATTGTATTTGGCTCCAGCGCCCGGTAATGACGGGCAAACCAGATTTTGAACATGCCGTTATCCAGCGCCAGAATATCAAACGGTCTCATTACTTTTCGGACATCAGAAATAATACGCTGAGGAAGTATTGGAAAATGATCAGAGTCAATATTTTCAGCGAGTTTTTCATCAACCACCTGTTTGACCCGAAAAAAGTAGGAAAAATCCCAATGATTCTGCACAGTAACCGCTTTTTCCATTTCCCCGAGAGCGTTGGCAATATCACCAATCACTTCATGCTGAGGAAAATAGATTTCATCAACTTGTGGTGGAGTAAAATTAATATGGATCACATCAAAACCATTGTCTTCCATAAAAAACGGCGGTTTTTCTACCACATCATGCCCAACGTTAATAATTAAATCAGCGCGTTCTATCGCGCAATGCAGGTAGTCATGATCTGAAAGTGCCGCTGTACCCAGAAATAATTCATGATCTTCACTGATAACCCCTTTACCCATCTGGGTATCGAGAAATGGAATGCCTGTTTTATCAATAAAACGGTTCAACATCATTGATACACGTTTCCGGTTAGCTCCAGCACCGATCAGAATAATCGGATGTGTAGCCTGCTCAAGACGTTCAACGGCATCATCAATCGCAAGCTGGTCGGCATCCGGTCTGCGTACTGAATGTATTGCAATAGGTTTCGCTGCAACAATCTCCTCTGCGACATCTTCCGGGAACTCAATATGTGCAGCACCTGGGCGTTCGGTTTCTGCTCTGCGAAAAGCATTGCGAATGATTGCGGGGATCCGATCACCGCGGAGTACCTGCTTGGAGAATTTGGTGAGTGGCTGCATGACATCAACAATATCAATAATCTGAAACAGCCCTTGTTTGCTGGAGTGTACGGGTTTCTGCCCGGTAATGATTACAATTGGCATTGCACCAAGCTGAGCGTAGGCTGCAGGTGTAACCAGGTTGGTAGCACCCGGCCCCAACGTGGAAAGACATACGCCTGATTTACCGGTTAAACGACCATAAGTCGCTGCCATAAATCCAGCGCCTTGTTCATGCCGGGTTAGAACAAATTTTATTTTTGAAGTTCGTAACGACTCCAGAAAATCAAGGTTTTCCTCTCCCGGCAAGCCAAAGATATATTCGACACCTTCATTCTCCAAACAACGAATGAATAATTCACTGGCTTTCATCGCCCCACCTTTACTTAAAAAGTGATCATTTCAGTGATACATAACAAAATACACTTAGTCTACATGCTCAATATACACCTAGTGTAAAAATATTCAACTACATTAATGTGTTAAATAGTTTATTTACAGTAACTTCTAGTTTTAATATCCAAAATTACCGCTCTTGTTGAATCAATTTCACTGATATTACACTTTCAGAATCACTGACATCGTGTGTAATTAATGACTTATCTCACGCCAGTCATCCGCTCTAACAGATAAATCCAGAATATTAAACGGGATCAGGTAAATATTACGCTGACCTTCTATGCGCGCATAGGTTGACTTCGCTCCCGGAGATAGTCCTAAAAGTAACTCAACTTTCTGTTGGGTGTTTAAACCAAGTTCAATTTTAGCCAGATATTGATTGTCACCAACCTTGAATTGATTCACTGATGATTTTGTTTGCGCAACAGGCCAGCTCGACTTGATACTCAACAATCTGGAAAGAAATAGCTCAACCTGGCTGGTCTTTGCCTTAGCATTGTTGATTTCAGGGAGTATCCAGTGATTCTCGGATCGCTTAATCTTTAGCGGCGGCTGATTATTTTTTTCAATAATAATTTCATTAATCTGTGTACGATCCAATGTAAATAACAACTGATCCTCTCTTCCCTCCAGAGAATCGTTGATCATCGTCCAGGCGATAAAACTGATCTGTATAAACAGCACTGTCACCAGTACCCACAACGCTTTACTTCGCATCGATACCGACCTCTTTAAGCAACAACCGATGTGAGCGTCTCCTGTGTGCCTGATACATTTTGTATACAACAAAGACCACCATCAAACCAGATAATGCCAATGCATAATTCAAATATTCCCAATATATCTGCTTTGACTGCGCCATTGGTTTCAGCGTTCTGGAAAAATACCCGCGGTTACGAATTGATAACAGTGCTGAATCCTGCACAGCCCAATCCACAGTATTTTCAATCAAATTGACAATGTTAGATGAAACAATACCATTTGCACTTGCCAGTAAACGCAAGGCTTTATCGGCAACAAACTCATTCGAAGAAAAAATCACCAACCGGGCAGATGGAAGTGATTGCTGCAAGACAGTGTTGGTTATCAAATCGCTGCTTTGACCACCCAGGCTGTCGAGGCTGCCAACATTTACTGTCGAAGGCCTGGTCTTATAAAATGATTTAAATTCACCTTCCAGCACCGCGCCCAACAAATGTGATTTCGGCTCTCCCACTTGCAGAAATCCGAATTCAGGGTATTTATCGAATTCAGGT
>DRLZ01000389.1 GCA_011322755.1 Crenotrichaceae bacterium | reverse complement strand
TTTTCCTGGAATAATCCGGCCCAGGAATATCTGGATATCTATGAATCCATTCGTACATAACGTTTAGACACACCATCATTAATCTCCCCTTGCAGGAAATACTATGAAACAGACATTTTTATCCTTTCTTCTTCCAATTCTTGTCATCGCCATGCTGGGACAGCTGACGATGAGCGAAGCCCAGGCAAGACGATTTGGTGGCGGCGCGTCTTTTGGTAGCCGCCCATCGTTTAGTAAATCGTTTAAACGAGCCCCTGTGAAAAGAACACTGTCTCCCGCACAAAAACAAGCGGCCACAAAAAACCAGAACCTGCGCAACAATATGCGTCAGCGTGGTGGCGTAATGGGGATGCTCGGTGCGCTGGCAATGGGTGGATTACTTGGATCATTGTTGTTTGGCGGTGCATTCGAAAACTTCAATCTTTTCGACATCCTCCTCATCGGCGGTCTGATGTACTTTTTATTCAAACTGATGACGAGAAGCCAGCAAGCTGCGGCAACCCGGAGCCACGCAAGATCTTCGTATCAAGATGCTGATTTTGATCCTCTCAATCCATCACCAACTACGACCAGAAGTTTTAATACTGATTTGATGTTTAAACAAAACCAGTCCGTTGAGGATTCAGCAGCTCAACCACAGAAACACGATGCTGCGATCATTGAAATTGACAACTTTGACTCATCAGCATTTCTGGAAGGCGCCAAAGGGGCTTTCCAGATGCTCCAGCATGCGTGGGATACTGGCGATCAAAGTGAAATCCGGCGTATGACGACTGATAAAGTATTTGCTGAAATCAAACAGCAACTGCAAACAAAGAGCATAGACAATCACACTGAAATAATGTCACTTAATGCTGAAATACTCTCTGCCCGCCAGTCTGATAACCAGCAAGAAGTGCAAGTCATGTTTGATGCAAACATCCATGAACAACCAGAGAGTATCACCTCGAATGTTCAGGAGTTGTGGCATTTTATTCGTCCTGTACACAGTGGAGATTCAATGTGGTATGTCGATGGCATTCAACAGGTCGATTAATTCACTATTGATTCAAGACACAACAAAGTGATGGCCACAGAAGGAGATTAATCTGTGCGTGACATACTGGTAACGGCGCTGATATTCGGTTCAATTCCTTTTATTCTGCGACGTCCTTATATTGGTGTATTAGTGTGGTCATGGATTGGTTACATGAACCCTCACCGACTTACATTTGGATTTGCATACGATTTTCCATTTGCTGCTCTGATTGGTGTCGTTACAATCCTCAGTATGATTGTCTCTAGAGACACAAAATGGTTTCCCAAGCATCCTGCAAACACTGTATTAATCCTGTTTATCATCTGGATGGGTCTGTCATGTACACAGGCAATGTATCCTGACATTGCCTGGGACAGCTACAAACGTGTCATTAAAATTGAATTAATGGTGTTTATCACCATGATGTTACTGCAATCCCGAGAGCGTATTCAGCAACTGATCTGGGTCATTGCCGCCTCCATTGGTTTTTATGGCATTAAAGGCGGACTCTTTACAATCGCGACCAGAGGGCAGTTTATGGTGCTGGGTCCAGCAGACGGTTTTTTTGCTGGAAACACTGAAATCGGGCTGATTATATTGATGATTTTACCGTTATTCTATTATCTGCATCAAACCACATCCGCACCCTGGATACGCTTTGGTCTTGTTATTGGAATGATTCTCATGGGGGTCGCCGCGATCGGAACCCAATCTCGTGGTGCGCTGGTTGCTGCTGTTGGCGTACTTGGTTTTTTCTGGCTTAAAAGTAATACCAAAATAATCACTGGCATCATCGGTATTGTACTTGCAGTCACACTCTACTATTTTATGCCACTCGCCTGGCATGAAAAAATGCAAACCATCTTAAACTATCAGCAAGATGCATCAGCGATGGGGCGCATCAATGCCTGGTGGGCTGGCTACAATGTTGCCAATGATCGATTATTTGGAGGAGGTTTTGAATTCTGGTCACCGCAAAGCTTTCTGCTCTATGCGCCAAATCCACTCGATTTCCATGATGCTCACAGTATTTATTTTGAGGTATTGGGTGAACACGGCTATATCGGTTTAACCCTGTTTTTACTCTACGGCATCATTGCATTTTTGACAGCCAGCAAAGTCATCAAACAAACTCAAAATATGGAACAATTTGCCTGGGCCAATCTACTTGCGCGCATGATCCAGGTATCATTGATTGCCTACGCAGTTGGCGGTTCGTTTCTTGGCCTTGCCTACGCTGACATCGGTTATCAACTGGTTGCGGTGTTAGTGTTGCTGCAACATCTGGTCAATCAAGGTCTTTCAGAACAAACGGCAATGCCTGAACATACAGCATCAATTCCAGCCAAACCCGAATCATTTGTCAGAAAACCTGTCGCTGTAGACGCAATACCAGAAACCACCACCGAAAAAGATTCGACTCGCTATGTCCGTTAACTCCATCAGCTTCAAGGCACTTGGTATGGCGCACAAGCTGCTGTCCGCTGCATCAGGAAAATCCGGGTTATCCATATTGATCTATCACCGCGTATTTGATCAGCCCGACCCATTTCTTCCTGATGTACCTGATATTACTCAGTTCAGCTGGCAAATGGAGTTACTACACCATTACTACAATGTTGTGTCGTTAGAAAAAGCCATTAACCTGCTTCAGTCAGGTCAATTACCTGCACGTACTGCCTGTGTTACTTTTGATGATGGCTATGCTGATAATTTTTTGCATGCACTACCCATACTGCAACAATGGAATATCCCGGCAACTTTCTTTGTTGCCAGCGGTTTTCTCAATGGTGGAATGATGTGGAACGATCGTGTTCTGGAAACAATTCGTCATTATCGGGATAACCAGCTGGACTTGAGCGCTGTGGGACTGGGCAGTTATTCCCTAGAAACAAACGAACAACGAAAGAAAACAGCTGCTGACTTGCTACCTGCCATCAAATATCTTCCACCCAGCCAACGTAACGAGGTTGTGCAACATCTAAAACAGTTGGTCAATCACCAGTTGCCAGTCAACCTGATGATGAATACGACACAACTCAAACAACTTCATTCATCAGGAATGGAAATCGGTGGACATACTCTGACTCACCCGATTCTCAGTAGTCTCACAAACGAGCAGGCAGAACAGGAAATCCGCTCTGGTCGAGACCAGCTCTCAAAGTTGCTGGATGGTGCCCGTATTCGCTATTTTGCCTATCCGAATGGGAAACCTGGCCAGGACTATACAAACGAACATGCTGAAATTGTTAAAAATCTTGGTTTTGAAGCCGCCGTATCAACCTCTTGGAGTACCGCAACAAGCGCGAGTGACTTATTTCAACTACCACGCTTTACACCCTGGGATGCCGATCCACTTAAATTTGCAATCCGGCTGATGAAAAACACAGTGCTGCCTTATGAGTAGGTTTCTGGGCAAATCAAATATAGGGTCTGGATATTTTTATCAATGTGCCTTCTATCAAGCGCATTTATCACATTGCTTTAACAAGCCTGCTAACTGACTTGCATGCTAAAATTATCTGTGCATTATCCCCATCTATCACATCGCTGAATGACTACCATGCAGAATCAATTCGTACAATGGTTTCGAAATTCCTCGCCTTATATTCATGCCCATCGAGGAACGACTATTGTCATTTCATTTGGTGGTGATGCTGTACTCAATCCCTATTTTTATCGTCATATCCATGACTTCGCATTGCTTAATAGTCTGGGTATTCGCCTGGTACTGGTTCATGGCATTCGCCCTCAGGTTGATCAGAAATTAGCTGAACAAAACATTGAACCACAGTTTAGTCACGGCTTACGAATCACAGATCTCACCGCACTTGAGTGTGTCAAAGCTGCGGCTGGACATGTAAAAGTTGAGCTGGAAGCTTTGTTTACCACCAGTCTCAGCAGCTCACCGATGGCAGGAGCAAGTATTCGGGTTGCATCAGGCAATGTTGTCATTGCCAAACCCTATGGTGTACGTAAAGGTGTTGATTTTGGTTATACAGGTGAAGTTCGCCGAATTGATAAACAAGCCATTCAGCAAATGCTTGAACAAGAAAGCGTCGTTTTATTGTCTCCTATCGGCTATTCAGTGACTGGCGAAGTCTACAATCTCAGCGCAGAATCAGTGGCAACTGAAGTTGCAATTGCCCTACAAGCTGAAAAACTGATTTTGATGATTCCTGAAGACATTCAAGATCCTGTCTCTCAACAAACAATTCAGCAAATGACAACGATTGAAACCGGTCTATTTTGCAATCATTACTCAGAACAACTCGACCCAGAGCTGCACAATCATCTGAGAGCAGCAATCAATGCCAGTGAGCGCGGGGTACAACGCACACATTTGCTCAATCATAATATTGATGGTGCTGTTCTGCAGGAATTATTTTCACGCGACGGCATCGGCACACTCATCAGCACCACATTGTATGAAAACCTGCGGACAGCAACACTCGACGATGTTGGCGGAATTCTCGACCTGATCATGCCACTGGAAAATGAAGGCATACTCACCTCTCGCTCCAGAGAATCACTGGAAACCGGTATTGAGGACTTTATTGTCCTGGATCGAGACGGTTTGGTAGTCGGTTGTGTCGCAGCCCATCAGTATCTTGATAACCAGATGATAGAACTGGCTTGTCTGGCGATTCACCCTGAATACAGAAACGGCGGTCGTGCACAAAGACTACTAACTCACATTGAAAATCAAGCACTACACTGCGGGATGAAACGTCTTGTTATCCTGACAACACATACCAGTGACTGGTTCAGGGAACATGGTTTTGAATCAGGAACCATAAACGACCTGCCAACGCAGCGTCAAAATGAATTCAATGCAAGTCGCAATTCCAGGGTGTTATTTAAAAACATAGCGACACCATCAGGCAGAGAATAAGCACAACCCTGATCCTGGCTCGATTGATATGCCAGACTATCCTGTAACAGCCGCTAACGCCTGATCGTAATCCGGCTCCTCAGCAATCTCACTGACCAGTTGGGTATAGCTGATTCGGTCATTTTCATCAATAACCACAACTGCACGCGCTGTTAAGCCGGCGAGTTTACTATCGACTAGCTCTACGCCGTAATCTTTCGCAAAACTGGAACGGAAGCTGGAAAGCGGGATGACATTGTCCAGTCCTTCTGTTGTACAAAATCGATTTTGAGCAAATGGAAGATCTGCTGAAACCACCAACACAACCGTATTATCCAATGCAGATGCTTTTTCATTAAAAGTACGGGTTGAAACCTGACAGGTTGGCGTATCCAGACTCGGTACAATGTTGAGGATTTTTGTTTTCCCTTTATATTCACTCAAAGCAGTATCTGCCAGCTTGCTGTTGCTTAGCACAAATGCAGGCGCAGTACTTCCCACAGCAGGCAAGCTACCACATGTATTGACTGGCGTACCTTTCAAAGTAACTGTAGCCATAGTATTTCTCCTCTCGCTATAACGACCTGGTTAAAACTACCCAACCCCCCTGTATCGGTGGCAAGTAGACTGCGATTGTATCATCATCGACATACAATCTGGTTACTTTGCTAATAATCCTGGTAATTGACCAATTCAAGATGTTGACATTAGCACTCAGTCATTAAGAGTGCTAAAATGAAAACCGTGTAATCGAGGTGAATTGTGAATAAAAGCACTGAGTTGAATGACAGAGCATGCCAGATTCTGAAAATACTGGTTGAACGCTATATTAATGATGGGCAACCCGTTGGATCACGTGCGCTTTCAAAAGAAAGTAACGTCAAACTGAGCTCTGCCAGTATTCGCAATGTGGTTGCTGATCTGGAGGAAATGGGCTTAGTCGAATCACCACATACATCAGCAGGACGCATTCCAACTGATAATGGGTATCGCGTGTTTATTGATAACTTGCTCACAGTCAGTCCTGTGAGCGGCGGTGTTGTCAACCAATTACGCAAACGACTTGAACACGCGTCTGAACCAACTCATCTGTTATCAACCGCTTCAGAATTATTGTCTGATGTATCACGTATGGCTGGTTTGGTCACACTACCACAACAAACGATCCATGTTTTTCGTCACATTGAATTTCTACCGCTGTCTGAAGACCGTGTTCTGGTCATTCTAGTAACCAATGAGCAGGAGGTACACCATCGCGTTGTCAAACCTGAACACAAATCTTCTCCCTCAGAACTCATAGAAGCGGCTAACTATTTGAATGCTGTCTATAGCGGACATGAAATTAACGAAGTCCGCAATAGCCTTGCAGATACGCTTAAACAAGCCAGGGAATTAGTTGAACGCCAAGCCGCCAGGGCTGCGCAGGTTGCCAGCCTTGCATTTGAGTCCGATCAAAAAGATGATGATTTTGTTCTGGCGGGACAAACCAATCTAATGGATTGTAGTGATTTTGATGATGTTGCGCAGTTAAGAACTTTATTTGAAGCGTTCAACCACAAACAATCCATTCTCAATCTGCTGGGCCAGGCAACTAGCGATGACGGGGCAAGAATAGTTATAGGAGAAGAATGTGGCGAAGAGGCACTCGGAGCCTGTAGCGTGATTACATCGCCTTACATGGTCGGCGACCAGATAGCCGGGGTGGTTGGTATCATCGGTCCGACACGCATGCATTATGACCAGGTAATCCCGCTGGTAAATATTACAGCAAAATTACTTGGAGAAGCCTTGAACCAGAAAAAATCGTCCCCATAAATGTGGCAAGCTTTTGGTAATCATACTCAAATTCTGAAAATTATCACTTAGTTTTCAGATAGGTGCTGTTATCTTTAGCTATTTGAGGTTGGGTTCACAACACTTCACTAAGAATAACTCCGTTACTCTGAGTAATGTTTTTGACCTAGCATAGACAAATACTGTGACTCTACAAATCCAGAATCACACTTAATTAATACGTTTGCATTGTTTTAGCAGTTTTAGAAAAAATTACATAGGGATAGATTTTTAGGAGATAACAATGAGTCGCGAGCGGAAGAAACAAAAACATGAAGAATTACTCGAAGCTCTTGATGAAGCTGAAGCTAAAATCGATGAGCTTACAGGCCAACAACCTATTGATACTGAGCAAAGTGCAAACACTCAAGAGTCAGATACGCAACAATCTAACGATGACGAATCAGCCGTTGTTCAGGTTCTAGAACAACAGATTCAGGAGCTAAGTAGAAAAGCTGACGAAAACCACGATCAGTTTCTGCGCGCCAAAGCCGAGATGGAAAATCTGCGACGCAGAACTGATCGAGAATTGTCAAATGCACATAAATATGCGGTAGAAAAATTTGCCAAAGAATTGCTGGCAGTTGTTGACAGTCTTGAACTTGGCATTCAAGCATCTGACGGTGATGATCCAGAAGTGCTGAAATTACGTGAGGGGAGTGAATTAACTTTAAAACTACTCAACGATGTAATGGAAAAATTTAATATCAAACCAGTTGGTGAAATCGGCGAACATTTTGACCCCGAATATCACCAGGCAATGACAACACTGCCACTGAAGGACACAGAACCAGATACAGTTGTTCAAATAATGCAAAAAGGTTATCAAATCCATGACCGCTTATTGAGACCCGCACTTGTGATTGTATCCAAACCAGAATAAACCAGCGGCAAAATACAGACTATAGAGTAAATTAGGAGAGCTTCATGGCTAAAATTATTGGAATAGATTTAGGAACCACAAACTCGTGCGTTGCCGTTCTCGAAAATGGCAAACCACGCGTTATTGAAAATGCCGAAGGTGCACGAACAACACCATCGATTGTAGCTTTCAGTAAAGATGACGAAGTACTGGTTGGACAATCGGCAAAGCGTCAGGCTGTTACCAACCCAGAAAATACTTTGTTTGCAATCAAGCGCTTGATCGGGCGTAAATTTACAGATGATGTTGTTCAAAAAGATATCAAAATGGTGCCCTACAACATTATCGCCGCAGATAATGGTGATGCCTGGGTAGAGGTGAATGGCAAGAAAATGGCTCCACCCGAAGTTTCTGCCCGTATCTTGATGAAACTGAAAAAGGACGCTGAAGCCTATCTTGGCGATGAAGTAACAGAAGCTGTTATTACTGTACCGGCGTATTTTAATGACTCACAGCGCCAGGCTACAAAAGATGCTGGACAAATCGCCGGCCTCAATGTCAAACGTATAATTAACGAACCAACTGCTGCTGCACTTGCCTATGGCATGGAAAAAAACAGCGGAGATTCGAAAATTGTTGTTTATGATTTAGGTGGTGGAACGTTTGATGTATCCATTATTGAGATTGCTGATGTCGATGGCGAACAACAATTTGAAGTATTGGCAACATCGGGTGACACCTTCCTGGGCGGAGAAGATTTCGACCTGCGTATCATTGATTTTCTGGCTGATGAATTCAAGAAGGATAACAGTGTTGATTTACACAACGATCCACTGGCTTTGCAACGCTTGAAAGAAGCCGCAGAAAAAGCCAAGATCGAATTATCTTCAACCACTCAAACCGATATCAACATCCCGTACATTACTGCAGATGCAACAGGTCCAAAACATCTGAATGTCACACTCACACGCGCCAAGCTCGAATCACTGGTTGATCAGTTGATTGAAAGCACCAAAGGCCCTTGTCAGCAAGCACTAAAAGATTCTGGTCTGTCCAATTCTGACATTAATGAAGTCATCCTGGTTGGCGGTCAAACCCGAATGCCAAAAGTTCAGGAAATGGTTGAGAAGCTGTTTGGTAAAGCACCGCGTAAGGACGTGAATCCCGATGAAGCGGTTGCGCTTGGCGCATCCATTCAAGCCGGCGTACTCGGTGGAGATGTTAAAGATGTATTACTGCTTGACGTTACGCCACTGTCGCTGGGTATTGAAACCATGGGCGGCGTAATGACCAAGCTCATTGACAAAAATACAACAATTCCTGCGAAAGCATCTCAGATTTTCTCAACTGCCGAGAACAATCAGACTGCTGTTACAGTACATGTATTACAAGGTGAGCGCGAATTGGCGAGCGGCAACAAATCTTTGGGTAAATTTGATCTGGCTGATATACCGCCCGCTCCACGTGGAATTCCGCAAATCGAAGTCACTTTTGATATTGATGCGAATGGTATTCTCAATGTGTCGGCAAAAGACAAGGCAACAGGCAAGGAGCAATCAATCGTCATCAAGGCATCCAGTGGACTGTCAGATGAAGAAATCGAAGCAATGATGAAAGATGCCGAAGCACATGCCGAGGATGATCGTAAGCTACGTGAACTCATTGATGTGCGAAACCAGGCAGATGGGCTGATACATGGCACTAAAAAATCACTGGAAGACCTGGCAGATCAAATCGACGCAGATGAAAAATCTGCAATCGAGGCCGCAATCGCTGATCTTGAAGAAGCCGTTAAAGGCGACGACAAAGACGCTATAGAAGCAAAATCAACAAGCTTGAGTGAAGTTGCCGGAAAACTTGCAGAAAAAGCCTATGCAAAAACGCAGGCTGATGCAGGTACTGCAGGAGCAGAACAAACTGATTCTACTGCTGCTGATGATAATGTTGTTGATGCTGAGTTTGAGGAAGTTGAGGACGACAAAAAAGACTGATAATCGACATGTAGTACCAAAGAAAAGGTATGTGCGATAAGCCATCCATTCAAAACAACAGTTTTGAATATGCTTTCGTCCATGCCTTTTCTGTGTATTCTGGGTTAACAAAAGTCAACTACAATTAGTAGTACTACGTTTTATGTAAACCAGCCACTTACGATCTGCTGAGTGGCTTTTTTTGGATATTGAATAGAAAAAACTATGACTGAACAAGCAGATTATTACGAAGTATTAGGCGTTTCACGGGATGCAGATGATGCTACGATAAAAAAAGCATTTCGAAAGCTGGCGATGAAACATCATCCGGATCGCAACCAGGGTAATACCGATTCCGAAGAGCAATTTAAAATTGCCAAGGAAGCCTATGACATCCTATCTGATCCACAAAAACGTGCAGCATATGACCGTTTCGGTCATGCAGGTGTTAACCAGGGTGGTGCTGGTTTTGGTGGCGGCTCAGCAGCCGATGCTTTCAGCGATATGTTCGGCGATGTATTTTCTGACATATTCGGTGGCAGTCGCAGAGGTGGCGGTCGCTCCAGCGTACAACGTGGCGCCGACTTGTTGTACGATCTGGAAATGACACTGGAAGATGCTGTTTCTGGGGCAGAAGTTACGATCGAAGTGCCAGTTTTATCATCCTGTGTTGATTGCAACGGCAGTGGAGCTAAAAAAGGCACATCACCAACCACATGTACCATGTGCAATGGACACGGTGCCGTGCAAATGAGTCAGGGTATTTTTTCCATGCAGCAAACCTGCCCCACATGTGGTGGTAGTGGAGAGCAAATCAAAGATCGTTGTCGCACCTGCCATGGACAGGGGCGCATCAAAAAAAATAAATCCTTATCTGTAAAAATACCGGCTGGCGTTGATACCGGTGATCGTATCCGTCTTGCAGGAGAAGGTGAAGTCGGTTTGCGTGGTGGCCCAAGTGGTGATTTATTTGTTCAAGTGCAAGTCAAAGAACATGCGCTTTTTCAACGTGACGGACGCGATCTCTATTGTGAAATGCCGATTGGGTTTTCCACAGCATGTCTTGGTGGAGAGCTCGAGGTACCAACTCTAAACGGCAAAGTCAACCTTAAAATTCCTGCAGAAACACAAACAGGAAAAACATTTCGCCTCAAGAATAAAGGCGTTAAACAAGTCCGTGGCGGTAGTCAGGGTGATTTATTATGCAAAGTTATCATTGAAACGCCTGTTAATCTGACCAAAGAACAGAAAGAGCTGATCAAGCAGCTGGATTCCTCGCTAGAATCAAACAGCAGCCGTCATAATCCGCAAGAACATTCATGGATGGACGGTTTGAAGCAGTTTTTTTCGTAATACTGGAGATTTTGAATATTTCAATGCTGCGCAAGCAGCGCATTGATGGAACAGTATCGATCACTCAGCACAAGAGAATCCGCAACGGCCTTGTTGCACAGATATCCTGCATATGTATTCAGCGCAGTTTGC
>DRLZ01000388.1 GCA_011322755.1 Crenotrichaceae bacterium | reverse complement strand
CGGTATCATCATTCTTAACGCCACGACCTTCACCGTTAAATACGCCAAGGTAATAACGCATGTCTGCCAGCGTTTCAGGAAATAAATGTCCGAATGCCATTACCCCCATCTGCCGGTCAACAGCGAATACCCGATTCACAATTGAGCGTTCGACAAATGTTTGCCGACCAGAAGAATCAACTCGCTCTCTGTTGTAATTCACCTTCCACTGCCCTGCTCTAAACGCCAACCATTTATATTTATCGATGGTTAATCTCCAGTCGATTAACCGCACACCCGCTTTTTCAGGATTACCATCTGCGTTCCGTGTTGGTTGTAAATCAACCTCGAAGTAGTATTTCAGCCAGGGACGATATCCATGTCCGCCGATTTTCATGCGTACTCGACGTAATTCGAATGAGCTTTGATCGTTACGTTCGAAGTGGCTCACCTGACGTGGATCAGACCGGTGTGGATTACTGTAACGCATCTGTGCACGCCACCTTAAGTTGGTCGCCCAGTTTCCATCACGACTTTTCATGAAAAAACCATTCTTGCCATACCCAACTTCGAAAGGAAATTCATGATCAAGTTTTTCAGCCAGTTTTTGGTCAATCTTACGTTCAACCTCGACTGGATTCATACCTGTTACCAGCTGAGCCGTGGGCTTTTGCTGCTTCTGAACAGTGGTCAGTTCCTCCTGAGTAATCAGTCCTTTCTCAATGAGTAACTGCTCAAGTGACACCCCATTTTCAATTTGCTTTAATTCTTGCGTGGTGATAATCCCTTTTTTCATCAATAGCTTACCTATTGCAGCCGAATCAGCCGCTGAAGCAGAGACAACGAAGATGTTGACAAGAAAAAAAAGATACATCAATCGCTTACGAGAAAAATAACCGTACATCTAAAATACCCCTATTTTGTGATTATCTATTTGCGAAGCATTATATTGCAGCTTTATTACAGTTTTATGACTGTCTGAACGCCGATACTTTTGACTACTTTCTAGTGTGCCAGTGACAACGTAATTAACTTACATTGGTAATGACACAATATAATTGTTAATTATCAATTGGTTATTGCACCCATATTATCCAGGAGCAAAAGGAAAATGCTTAGCTTACAAGTGTCAGTACGCGCTTTCAACACAGCGATTAGGACGCATAAAGGTTACGCCAAGTCATTTCCTGCATTCTAACAAAAGACACGCATCGCTTAACGAACGAGAGCAAACACCGCCAGCACAATACGGATACAATTTCACACTTCCCCATAACAATCAGGCTCCAGGCTTAACCCAGATCAGTAATCTGTCTTATCCCAACAGCTTGTCTGATTTCCTTTAGTAACGGAATACTGTAAGTGCGCGCTTTCTCAGCACCTTGCTGTAGAATTTTCTCAACCTTGTCGGGTTGCTGCATCAGTTCATCATAACGATCGCGGGATTCTCTCAAATGGTGATTCAAATGTTCAAATAACAATTGTTTCATTTCCCCCCAGGCAATACCCTCTGCGTAACTTTTTCTTACTTCATCGACCTGTTCATTTGTTGCAAATGCCTTGTAGATACTAAACAGCGTACAGCCTTCTGTCTGCTTGGGTTCACCTGGCTCAAGTGAATTGGTTTTGATTTTCATGATCAGCTTGCGGAATTTTTTTTCTGGTAAAAACAGCGGAATTGTATTGTTATAACTTTTACTCATTTTGCGACCATCCAGTCCATTTAGAATGGACGTATCTTCCCCAATGACAGCCTCCGGCAAAACAAAATGCTGTCCGTAGATATGGTTGAAACGACCTGCAATATCCCGTGCCATTTCAATATGCTGAATCTGGTCTTTTCCAACGGGCACCCGATGGGCATTAAACATTAGGATATCTGCTGCCATCAGTATCGGATAATTAAACAAACCCATGGTAATTCCTTTGTCTGGATCGGTTTCGCCTTTTTCCTCATTGGCAGCCACTGCTGCTTTGTATGCATGGGATCGGTTCATCAAGCCTTTCGAGGTCACGCAAGACAATATCCAGGCAAGTTCCAGAATCTCCGGGACATCAGATTGACGGTAAAAAACAGCATTGTCAGTATCCAGACCTAACGCCAGCCATGTCGCAGCAATTTCACGGCTGGATTGGTGAACATGATCAGGCTCATGACACTTAATCAATGCATGGTAATCTGCCAGAAAATAGAAGGCTGCCACATTTGGGTCATGACTTGCACTAATTGCGGGTTGAATTGCCCCGACATAATTGCCAAGATGTGGAGTTCCAGTTGTTGTTATCCCTGTTAATACTGTTAGTTTTGCCATGAAAGTTTACTATTGAGTAGAAGTTATTATTGAAAAAAGAGTAACGTATTGCCTTGGTATATCACTTGCCTTTCAGCTCAATTGCTCAACAGACACACTATCGCCATGACAAATTGCTGAAATAAAGAGACCCTGTCGCTTATCTTTGTTATGCTATTTTAATGATTGAAGAACAACGCCAAACAACACGGCATGAGAACAAATCTGCCATCTATTATACATTTCCTGGCATGAGTGAACGAGCCTCTGGACGATGTATTAATCTGAGTAACAACGGCTTGTTGCTGGAATGTGAGCAACAGGTTCAGCCTGATTCTGCCATCCATGTCTGTCTGTATTCAAGTCATGAGGACAGCCAACCACTTTATATGCTGGTTAAAATTGTCTGGTTGAAAAACATCGGCTCCGGTCAATTTCATGCCGGCGCTGCGATCAAAGCAATTATGGCTGCACACGACGCAATCCATGTATAGCATCACCAAACACATTTATTTCTGCTACGGTCACAGATTGATGAAACATGCAGGAAAATGCAGGCATCTTCATGGACACAGCGCCCGTGCTGAAATTACCTTACGAAGTAAATCACTTGATCAACAAGCAATGGTGATGGATTTCTCCGAGCTAAAAAATATTGTTGGCAATTACATCGATCAACAGCTTGATCATAACCTGTTGCTGCATCGAAACGACCCGTTGTGCGAGATTCTCAAAAAACAGGGCGAACGTTTTCTTGCTTTAACAGAACATCCAACAGCAGAGTATCTGGCACAGATGATATTTGAATATTGCCAGCGACAGAGTCTGCCTGTGTATAAAGTTGTTTTGTGGGAAACTGAATCAGCAAATGCCAGTTATATGGAAAATCAATCAGATTCCATCCCGAATATGTAGCGATAACAATGAGCCAGCTAAATCCGGTCAACAAATCATTTTGTCTGCATCAGTTATTTGAGTCGAATTATTTCAAACTGCTGCGTCTGATCCCGCAACTGCACGCGATCCAATCTCCTCAAATGCAGGCTGAACTGGGCAACAAACCTGCACTTCATCTGACAATACTTGATAAAACCAGGTTTACCCTGGAAATACAATTGGCCTATGATTGCCAAACAGGTGCTACTGAACCACTCAATGCCGAATCATCATTACACATACGCATTTATCTTGATTCTAAAACAGCAGAAGTCATCACCCTCTCAGCCGATTTACACTTGCTGCCCGCAAACGATTACCCTAAAGCAGCGGTCGATGCAAAATGGCCGGACAATTACATGCTCGATAAATGGCTAACACATTGCTTAACCCAAGGCTATCGGTTGACAGAAGCAAATCATCCTCAAGCAATTCCTGCGTGAACACGGATATATCAACCACGGTCAACAGTTCATGTTAGCGTTATTGCCTACCAACATTTTTTCTTACCGGAGCTAATCTCCTCTTGCAATCTCTATTCTCTGAACGTTTAGCAACAATCGTTAATAATGGACATGAAGGCCATTTGCTTAAAGGTCTTAAAGGGATCGAAAAAGAAAGTTTGCGGCTTACTGCTGACGGAGTGATATCACATCAGCCCCATCCACAAGCACTTGGCTCGGCACTGACTCATCCACACATTACAACCGATTATTCGGAAGCGTTGGTGGAAATGGTGACACCGGCTTTTGAATCCACGCCAGAAGCACTGTCGTTTCTTCATGATACCCACCAGTTCGTCTACCAAAACATTGGGGATGAGCTTTTACTCGCAACCAGTATGCCGTGCGGTATCAAGGGAGACGATGATGTACCGATCGCGAATTACGGAATATCCAACATCGGCAAAATGAAACATGTTTATCGCATTGGACTGGGGCATCGATATGGCAGAAGTATGCAGGCGATTTCCGGCGTACATTTTAACTATTCAATTCCTGAATCATTCTGGCCATTGTTTCAACATTCAGAGCGGAATACTCTGCCACTGAATGAATTTATCAACACGTCCTATATGGGGTTGATTCGTAATATCCGTCGTTACAGCTGGTTACTGACTTATCTTTTTGGTGCATCTCCGGCATTCTGCCAGAGTTTCCTGAATAGTCGTCAACACTTGCTGCCTGAATTTGACCAGCTTAACCCGAACACTTTGTATAAGCCACACGCTACCTCATTGCGAATGAGCAAAATCGGATATCAAAGTGATGTACAGACTTCACTCAAGGTCTGTTTTAACAATCTTGATGATTACATTGATGACTTATTAAAAGCGACACATACCTCTGTACCAGAATACACTGCAATCGGCATCAAAGTTGATGGTCGTTACAGGCAGCTCAATGACTCAATCTTGCAAATAGAGAATGAATATTACAGCCCGGTGCGTCCAAAACAACCGATTCGATCCTGCGAGAAACCATCGTTAGCCTTGAGAAGCAGAGGAATACGTTATCTTGAGCTGAGAATGCTCGATCTCAATCTATCCGAACCTTTAGGTATCAGCGAGCAGCAATGTCGTTTTCTGGAATCATTTGTACTGTTCTGTTTACTGCAACCGAGTCCTCCACATACCGAAAGCGAACCAGATGAAATCAGAAATAATATTCTGGCCATTGCTGATGATGGACGCAATCCAGATCTGGTATTACAGCGCAACGGGGTACAAACCTCTGTAAGAAAGTGGGCGAAACAAATATTCGACGCTGTCACAAACCTGTGCCAGGTGTTGGACTCACAAACTCAACACAGTATTTATTCCGATGCAGCAAAACATCATCTGGAAATGATCGAGAACCCTGAAACAACACTTTCCGCGCAAATCATCCGCCAATTACAATCAACAAATCAGTCATTTGGAAGCTATGCGCTTCAGGTCTCACACACACACAAGGACTATTTCACCAAGCTTTCAGTCGACAAAAGCAAACATGACTGGTTCAAGCAATTATCGATTGATTCTCTTTATCAGCAACAGCAAAAAGAACAAAATAACACTCTCACATTCGATGAATTCCTACATAAATACTTTAATCAAACCACTGACAACCCATGTGTTTGAATCTGTGAGCATGCATCGTTATCATTGATCCATTCTGTCTGTAAAATAGTATTGCTTATGACTCAAAACAACATCCAAGAACTTAGCACAACCCTGGTTGGTAAAAGCCCCCGCCCTATTCTCAAAGCCGCGCTGGGGAATTTTCAAAACATCGTCTTATCCTTTAGCGGTGCTGAAGATGTTGTGCTGATAGACATGGCTACCAAAATTCGAGCTGATATTGAAGTATTTACAATTGATACTGGACGCTTGCATGCTGAAACATATCAGTATATCGAATCTGTACGCAAGCACTACAATCTGAACATCCGTATTTTGAGTCCTGACAAAGTAAGCTTGCAAACTTTTGTACGTGACAAAGGTTTGTTCAGTTTTTATGAGGATGGGCATCAACAATGTTGCGGTATTCGCAAGGTCGATGTTCTACGTGATTATTTGGCAAATGTTGATGCGTGGATCACTGGCCAGCGCAAAGATCAAAGCATTGATACCCGCGCTGAATTGGTTGAAATCGAAGTCGATAAAAATTTTTCAGCAGGTAATCGCTCCCTGACTAAATTTAACCCGCTGACAAACTGGACATCGCAGCAAGTCTGGGATTATATCGTTGCTTACCAAGTCCCGTTTAACCCACTACACGCCAGGGGCTTTCGCAGTATCGGTTGCGAACCCTGCACACGCCCTACTCATCCAGGACAACACGAAAGAGAAGGACGCTGGTGGTGGGAAGACTCAGTCCAGAAAGAATGTGGACTGCATAAAAAAACATAAAGGCATCATCTAACCCGAAATTGCAGTGCAATTATAAAAGCCAACACAACACCCGTTGACATCATTCACTCAAACTAATAATCAATATCATTTTTTGAAGCAATCAACACAACTTCTGAAATATCATCCAACGCTCCAAGACGAGACAATAAATCTTTAGCTGATGATTCATCTCGTAAATTAACATCATAAGTTAAACCGATCGTTTTGTTATCACCCGAAGGTTCCATGTGTAAAAGATTTGAGCGTTTGCAAGTCTCTGTGATGATGTTTAAATAGTCTCCGCTATCACCACTTTGAGTAAACCGAAAGCGCAAGATAAATTCGCTTTTATAGACAGCACCAAAATTAGTAAGATATAAAGCATAGGCGAGCAATGTGATGCTCAAAGCACCAATACCTGCCAAAAAATAATTGCTTGTCCCTGCCGCCATGCCAAGTGCTAAAGCTGCAAAAATATATGACATGTCTTTGGTATCTTTTAATACCGTTCTGAAGCGTATAATTGATAACGCGCCAACCAGGGCAAATGCACGCGCCAGGCTGCCGCCAATAACCATCATAATAATAGCGACAATCAGGGCAACAAAAAGAATGGTCTGACTGAATGATTGTGAATAAGATAATCCTTTATGTGTTGATCTGTAGACTACAGATAAAATGAGTCCGACAGCCAATGAAACAACGATGTTTATCACCATTTCAATGTGAGAATAATTAAGCAAGTTGCCTTCCGGACTAATTAAGATATTATCCATTCTGTTTCCTTAAGTTTATTTTTTTAACTCTCATCAAATGCCAGGCCGAGAGCCTCCATCCCTGAACAGATTTTTGAAATAGAAATGCGTTTCAGTTCATAAGCTTGAATTAACCTGTGAAACCAGGATGGTATGTGGTGTTGAAACTTCACTTCAAGCACTGTATAACCAGCAAGAATCATTTTTGCAACCGGGGCATTACCATTCGGAAAAACTGCTTTGGTTTTCTGTACAGTGAGACTGTCATCAAAAGTTAGCCTGAAAGTAGGATCATATTTACTCACGTAGGGACGACGTGCATAATCAATTAAAGCGACTGGAGAAATCCCTTTACGGTACACATCATATTTAAATTGATCACTGACAATGCTCTCTGGAATAGTGTTGATCATGTTAGCGATTAAACATGATCCGCTGGCATCATTGCTATTGATGATCGTGTTGTCGATCAGCACTCGATGCTTAAAAACCAGATTATTATGTCTTCCTTTAATTTCCAGAAAAACAGGGGCATTCGTTTCGATGCTACGGCTATATGTGCGAACGCGAAACTTTGACCGGGAATGTAAACCATCAACCTTGTCGTTGAATGCAGTAAAAGAAGCATCGTCAAAATACAGACTGCGTACAGTGTATTTGTGATCCTGCTTATCTCTCACAAAGGGATCGAGCTGCAGAAAATAATTGAGTTCATTTTCCAGACTAGAACGTTTCTGAGCAGACAAAATATACTTAAATTCAAACCTCGAAAAATGCAGGGGAGACGTTGCTTTTGTATTCATTATTTACGCACAGCGGTGTATGCGCCACGAAGATTTGTTTGAATACGGCCATACACATGTGCAGGAGCATTATCCAGCATTGTCTTAGTTCTTTTATCCATTAAATCATCCAAAAACAAGATATTGCTTGTGGCGATAACGTTCTTATTGTCAACCAGAGACATGGCAATTTTTTTGCCTGAATAAGGCGTATCCAAATAACTGTCAAATAGCGAAACTTTCGATTGCTTACCTGTTGTTATCGCGTGATCATTATCGCGGATAACAGACTTTGCGACTGAAATGTGTCCTCCGGATCCGTAGCGCCAATTCTTTTTATACACATCAATCGCTTTTTGATTGTTCACAATTGTTTGGTTAAATAAGAGCGCATCTGAATTGTCCTTAGCCTGAATCCCGATACTATTATCGGAAATGTAATTATCAATCGCGAGTAATCGACTATTTTCACCAACTGACATTCCCTTGTCTCCGCTGTGACGAAATGTAGAACCGACAACAGTCACTTCTGCTGTCATCAGATCAAGTGCATCATTTCCACTGTTGAGAAACAAGCTGTCGATAATTTCCACATTAGAAATATCAATATCTAAAGCATCTGCAAACGCATTGATGAAGCTTGAATTGTCAATTGACAGTTCAGAATAAACAGCATGAACCATATCATCTGTAATTTTATTATTGCTAAAAACACAGTGACTGATCGAAACATTGTTGACATTGTGAATTGACAACATGGCAGTATACTCAAATAGATCACCTTTAAAACCACTCCCACCTGATAGTTCACAATGAGATAGCGTTGAGTTATTCGCTTGTTGACCAAATAGTACAATCACTCCCCACGGCATGGATGCTTGTTTGCTCGCG